>DMZZ01000058.1:0-20334 GCA_003484805.1 Comamonadaceae bacterium
GCGCGCTCGGCATCACGCCCCTGCTGGGCAACCTGGACCGCGCTGCCAGCCTGCGCCGCCTTTCGGGCCTGGCCACGCGCGTGCTGCACCTGGCGCCACCACCGGGCCAGGGCGCTGGCGGCGACGACTGGTGGCGCGACCCGCGCACCGTGGCGCTGGCGCGCGCCCTGCGCCTGCGCAGCCTGCCCGATGCGCTGGTCTATGCCTCCACCAGCGGTGTGTATGGCGACTGCGGCGGCGCCTGGGTGACCGAGGCGCGTCCCGTGGCCCCCGGCACGCCGCGCGCGCAGCGCCGCGTGGATGCCGAGCGCGCCATGCGCCACCTGGGGCGTGCGGGCGTGCGCACGAGCATCCTGCGCGTGCCGGGTATCTACGCGCCCGACCGCGAGGGCGGCACACCCGAGGGCCGCCTGCGCAAAGGCACGCCGGTGCTGGTGGCCGAGGACGACGTGTACACCAACCACATCCACGCCGACGATCTGGCACGTGCCTGCGTGGCCGCGCTGTGGCGCGGTGCGGCGCAGCGCGTCTACCACGCCTGCGACGACACCGACATGAAGATGGGCGACTACGTTGACCTGGCGGCCGACCTCTACGGCCTGCCGCGCCCGCCGCGCCTGCCACGCAGCACGGCGCAGGCCGAACTGCCGCTCACGCTGCTGAGTTTCATGGGCGAGTCGCGCCGCCTGGACAACACGCGCCTGCGGCGCGAACTGCGCCTGCGCCTGCGCTACCCGACGGTGGCGCAGGGGCTGCGTTCCTGATCAGCACGGTGCGCGTCCGCCGGCCGAGCGGCAGGTGCCATCGGGCCCGGGCAGGCGGCCTGGCCCGGCACGCGGGTAGGCCTTGCCCTGGGTGTCGAAACAGGTGAAATCGGTGCAATGCGTGAGGCGGGGGCGAAGGGGCTGCGGGATGTACTCCGGGCGGGTGTGGGGCACCACCACGATGGGTGGGCGCTGGAGGGCGCGGGCCCTCTCCATCTCGGCATAGCCCTCGGGGCCCAGGCAGTCCATATCCATCTGGCGCTGCGCGGCGTCGAGCCCCGGATGGTGCACCAGCGGCTCACGGGCCTGTGCTTCGTTCAAGGTCTGCCACTGGCGGCGTGAACGCTGGCATTCGGGCGTACTCGCGTAGTCGGGGCGGGGCGGTGGGTAGGCGGTCTGTTCGCGTCTGCGCAGTGCCTCTTGCTCGGCCTGCAGGCGCGTGGCCGCAGCTTCCTGCTCCAGGCGCTGCTGCTTGTGCTCCAGTGCCTCCGCAGCCTGGGCGCGCTCCTGGCGGATTTCTTCAGCGCTCTTGCGCGGCTCCACCTCGCGCGCCATGGCTCCGCCGGTGCAGGCCCCGTCGGTGTAAGTCACCTGGCCGGTGCGCGCGTCCGTGCAGCGCACCACCTGCGCCTGCGCTTGCGCGCAAAGCAACACGGCGGCGCAGAGCGCAAGGGGACGCACGAACCGGGCGGGCATGAAGGGGGGCCTGGGGTCAGGGCAGATCTTCCGACTTGGGCAGCCATTGACCCGTGCTCGGGTTGTAGCGGTCGTAGTCGCGGCGCGGGCCACCGTCGGGCGCGGTGCGGTTTCTGCGCTCGCGCTCGGCCTGCAGGCGCCGCGCTTCTTCGCGTTCGCGCATCTCGCGTACGCCCGCATCTCGGTCACGCCGGGCGTTTTGCTCGCGCAGTTCACGTTCGCGACGAGCGTTCAAATCGCGCTCGCGCTCGCGTTCCACGCGGGTGCGGTCGTGCTCTCTCTGCCAGCGGTCGCGGTCACGCTCGTAAATGCGGTTTTCGCGCTCCCAGCGCTCACGGTCGGTGTGCCGCCATTGCGCGGGGGGCGGTGCCACCGGATAGACAGGGTAGGCGCCAGGCGGGTACATGACGCCCGACGACTCGTATCCTCGGTAGTAGGGCGGGGGGTCGTTGTAATACGGGTCGCCCGTAGAGACACAGCCCGTGGCCAGCAAGGCCAGGGCACCCAGTGCCAGAGTGCGTGTGAGAAAGTGTGGGGTCATGGGGTTACCTGCGGTGGGAGTGGAAAAAACCACCCTGGCTATATGACGCGGTGGCGGCGGGTAGGGTTGACCGGGGCGGGTGTGACCGACTCGGCTTTACCCGGGAGTCACGGATGTTGCAGTATGTGTCGTCCGATCCGGTTGGTTTTGCAACCATTTTGTCCATTTTGGTGAGACCTGTGTCTGCACAATGGCCTTTTTTCTCGCACGCGCGACCCAGGAGACACTGAAATGACCGCATCTGCTGCCCAAGACTGGAATATCGCCCCCCTGGTCGGCCTCTCGCAGGTCAGGGGCCGCCAGGACGCCACCTTGTGTGACGCACCCATCCACCGCTTCCTGCTGGATTCCGTGCAGCGTTTTGCCGACCGGCCCGCCGTGGTGTTCCGCGAGCAGGGCGTGCGCTGGACCTGGGCGCAGTTCCAGGCCGAGGTGGATGCGCTGGCAGCGGGCTTCATCGCGCAGGGCCTGCGCGTGGGCGACCGCGTGGGCATCTGGTCGCCCAACCGTGTCGAGTGGCTGGTGACGCAGTTCGCCACGGCGCGCGCGGGGCTGGTACTGGTCAACATCAACCCGGCCTACCGCATCGCCGAGCTGGAATACGCGCTCAATCTTTCGGGCTGCCGCGCCCTGGTCACGGCCGAGCAGCTCAAGACCTCGAAATACCTGGCGATGCTGCAGCGCCTGGCGCCCGAACTGGCCACCTGCGCGCCTGGCGCGCTCAAGGCCGCGCGCATGCCTGCCCTGGAGATGGTGATCCGCCTGGGCGCCGAGCACACGCCCGGCATGCTCAACTACGCCGATGTGCTGGGCAGCGGCCGCGCCCGCGTGGACTGTTCTGCGCTGGATGCCCTGGGCGCAGGCCTATCGTGCCACGACGCCATCAACATCCAGTTCACCAGCGGCACCACGGGCAACCCCAAGGGCGCCACGCTGACGCACCACAACGTGGTGAACAACGCGCGCTTCATTGCGCAGGCCATGGACTTCACCGAGGCCGACAGCCTGTGTATCCCCGTGCCGCTGTACCACTGCTTCGGCATGGTGCTGGCGGTGCTGGCCTGCGTGTCCACGGGCGCCACCATGGTGTTCCCGGGCGAATCGTTCGAGCCCGTGGCCACGCTGCAGGCCGTGAGCGAGGAGCGCTGCACCGCGCTGCACGGCGTGCCCACCATGTTCATCGCTGAACTCGACCACCCGCGCTTCGCCGAATTCGACCTCTCGCGCCTGCGCACCGGCATCATGGCCGGCTCGCCATGCCCCATCGAGACCATGAAGCGCGTGATCGCCGAGATGCACCTCTCCCAGATCACCATCGCCTACGGCATGACCGAAACCTCGCCGGTGTCGTTTCAAAGCTCCACCACAGACCCCCTGGAGCGCCGCGTCTCCACTGTGGGCCGCATCCAGCCGATGCTGGAGGCCAAGGTGGTCGATGCCGACGGCAAGGTGGTACCCTTGGGCGAGAAGGGCGAACTGCTGGTGCGCGGCTACTCCGTGATGCAGGGCTACTGGGGCGACGCCGAGCGCACCCGCGAGGCCGTGCGGGATGGCTGGATGCACACCGGCGACCTCGCCACCATCGACGCCGAGGGCTACTGCAACATCGTTGGCCGCGCCAAGGACATGCTGATCCGCGGCGGCGAGAACGTCTACCCGCGCGAGATCGAGGAGTTTTTGTTCCGCCACCCCAAGGTGCAGTCGGTGCAGGTATTCGGCGTGCCCGACACCAGGTACGGCGAAGAGATCTGCGCCTGGATCGTTCCCAAGCCCGGCCAGGCCTGCACCGAGGACGAGATCCGCGACTTCTGCCGCGATCAGATCGCGCACTACAAGGTGCCGCGCTACATCCGCTTCGTCGAGGATATGCCCATGACCATCACCGGCAAGGTGCAGAAATTCGTCATGCGCGAGAAGATGATTGCCGAGCTGGGCCTGCAGGAAGCCAAGACCGCCTGACCGTCGGCAGGTGCGGGGCTACCGGGCGCGCAGCCCCTGCACCAGCGCGCCCAGGGCAATGCCGCCCAGCGCCCACAGCAAGGTCCAGTTGCCCGTGCCCAGCCCGGCGATGGCTGGCCCCGGGCATACGCCGCACAGCCCCCAGCCCACGCCGAACATCGCAGCGCCCACGGCGGTGTCACGGTTCCAGGCGCTGGGGTGGGCGTGAAAGCTGCCGCCCAGCAGTGGACGCGTCAGCAGGCGCGGCGCCAGCTTGTAGGCCAGCAGCGTCACCCCCACGGCGCCGCCCATCACCAGCATCAGGCCAAAGTCCTGAAAGCGCAGAAAGCTGAGCACTACCTCGGGCCGCACCATGGTGGATATCGCCAGGCCAAAGCCGAACAGGGCGCCCGCCGCCAGCACGGCCAGGAAGCGCGGAACAGACAAACCTTGCGCGCTCATGCCAGCCACCTTGCCACGATGTTGGCCGTCAGAAAGGCCGTGCCCATGAAGGTCAGCACCGCCAGCAGCGAAGGCCACTGCAGTGAGCCCAGCCCGCAGATGCCGTGGCCCGATGTGCAGCCATTGCCCAGCCGGGCGCCGTAGCCCACCAGAAAGCCGCCCGCCAGCAGCTGCCACACCGGAACGCTGGTGGACTGCGGTGCGCCATCGGCAAAGCCCAGCCACCACACCAGCGCGCCCAGGATCAGGCCCAGGGCGTACACCAGGCGCCAGCCGCGCGAATCGGTGAAGCGCACCTGCTGAAAGAACGGCCGGCGCACCACGAACGACCAGGTCGAGGAAAACACCGTGCTCATGCCGCCGATGAGGCCCGTGAGGACAAAAAGCAGTGCCACGGCGGTGCCGATGAGCAGCCCGCCCAGCAGGTAGTGCTGCCAGCCGAGGGGAAAGAGGGAAAGGGTCAGGGTCATGGGAAAAGCCTTGGGTCTGAAATCTGATGGGATAAGAGCGACTAACAAAACTCCCTTGGCGTCGTTATTCCGTCTTGTCGTACGTCTCGTACTGCCTGCGACGGAACGCCTAGCCAAGGCCGCTGCGCTGAGTATTGTTAGCCACTCTAAATGGGTCAGTTCGGTAAAAACAGCGCCGGGTCCACCATGGCCCGGTTGAGCATCACGCCCCAGTGCAGGTGCGGCCCGGTGGCGCGGCCCGTGGCGCCCACGGCGCCCAGCGGTTCGCCGGTGCGCAGCACATCGCCCNNCCTGCACGGCAATCTGGCTCAGGTGGCACACCATGGTGAGCAGCCCGCCGCCGTGGTCCAGCCACACCGTCTGGCCGTTGAAGAAATAGTCGCCCGTGTCGATCACCCGCCCCGGCAACGGCGCCACCACGGGCGTGCCGGTGGGCGCGGCGATGTCCATGCCGCTGTGCGGGTTGCGCGCCTGCCCGTTGAACACCCGCCGCAGCCCGAACGAGCTGGAGCGCCGCCCCGGCGTGGGCACCTGCATGCGTAGCAGCGCCAGTACCTCGGGCACCGGCTCGGTGAACGTGGCCATCACAGCCTGCTGGTGGGCACGCTCGCGCTCGTAGCGTGCCTGGTCCTCGGGCGAGAGGTCCACGGTGCGGGGCGACACCTTGAGCTGCTGCTCGCTGTAGCGCTTGGGGGCAATGCGGTAAGGCACCTGCCGCGTGCCGCTGCCTGGTGTGCGCACCGTGATGTGCGCCGGGCCGGGTGCTGCGGCCAGCGCAATGCCCACCACGGCGGTCCACTCCCGCGCATCGCCCACCACCAGCAGCGGCACATCGCCCGCAAAGGCCTCGGGCCTGGTGGCCGCAGGCCCCAGCGAGAGGCGGGCCACGCCGCCGGGCACTGGCAGCGCGCGGGGCCAGACGTCGGCATCTGTCGCCGGAGACGTGGCCGCCGGGGCTGCAAGGGTGCCCGCTGGCAGTGCCAGCAAGCTGATGGCGCCCAGCAGGGCGCGGCGGTGGGATGAAGGGTGGGCAGAGCGCATGGACGACATTGTGCAATCACCACAGGCCCGTGCGCAGGGAGGTCTTCAGATAGCATGGCGCATGACCACCCATTACGAGAGCGTGCACCCCGACACGCTGTACCCCGACGCCTTCCATGTGGCACCGCCCGACGCACCCGTGGGGCGCAGCCTGGTGCCGCGCCGCCCCGGCGTCTTCATCCGCAAGGCATATGCGCCCGAATCGTTGCCCGAGCAGGCGCCTGCGCAGGAGCCCCAGGAGTCGCCCACGGAGCGCGAAAAACCTGCGCGCGAACTGGCCACCGGGCAGTTCGGCCTGGTGCCGCCATGGGTCAAGTCGGCGTCTGACGCCAAGCTGCGTTCGACCAAGCTGGTCAACGCCCGGGCAGAAACCGTCACCACCTCCAACAATTTTCGCGAGGCCTGGCTGGGCGCGCGCCGCTGCATCGTGCCGATGATGGCCTTCTTCGTGGACGACCTGCGCAGCGGCAAGGCGGTGCCCACGCGCATTGCGCGGGTTGATGGCAAACCGATGGGCGTAGCGGGCCTGTGGGAGTTCTGGACGGGGCCGGAGGGCGACACCATCACCAGCTACACCCTGCTCACGGTGAACGCCAACAGCCACGCGCTGATGCACCGCTACGGGCATGGTGGCAGCGAAAAGCGCATGCCTGCGGTGCTGAACGAAGGTGCCTACGACGCCTGGCTGACGGCCCACCCCCAAAAGGCCCACGAGTTTTTGCGGGCCTACCCCGCCAACTGGCTCACGGCCAACCCGGTGTAGAAATAGCGCGGGTGTCTTGTGCAGAACTTTAAGACAAAAAGTTGCTCAAACGCTTGTCAAACAAGCGCTGATAGCTATGAAAATTAAAGCAAAAAAGAACCGCTGAAAAACCTGGGCCTGTTCGGTGGGCCTGTTCGGTGGGCCTCTGCGGGGTGATGCTCCTGGCGGGCTGCGCTGCGCCTGCCTTGCCGCACTACGGGCCGCAGGAAAACTTTGCCTCGGTGGGCTCCTACTCCCGCCTGTTCGATGCGCCTCCCAAGCACACCTGCGAAGCAGCCCGCCGCGCGCTGCTGAGCCAGGGCTACCTCATCCAGGGCGCTGCGCCCGAACAGGTGGAAGGCACCAAGCATTTCCAGCCCGATGCCGAGTCGCATCTGCAGGTCATGATTCGCGTCGTGTGCGTGCCCGAAGCCGCCAGCGGGCACATCAGCCTGGGTTTTGTCACCGCCGTGCAGGACCGGTTCACCCTCAAAAAAGTGAGCAACTCGGCCAGCCTGGGGGTGGGCGCCATCGGCTCGGTGTCGCTGCCCATGACCGCCGGGAGCGAGGCCATGATCAAGGTGGGCAGCGAAACCATTGCCGAAGCTGCGTTCTACGACAGCTTCTTCGACCTGGTGCGCCGTTTCCTGGCCACCGGCGATTTTGCCCAGGAGTGAGGGCGGTCAGGCGACGATTTCGTAGGTCACGGCTTCGCTCTCGACCATGTCCAGAATGTCGTTGAGCACATCCTCGTCCTCGGTGCTGCTCCACACGTCTTCGGGGTCGCTGGCGAACAGCGGCTCGATGGCGATGTCGAGGAACTGCCCGTCGGGCATGCGGATGACCGGCGTGCCTTCGGACGTCTCCACCAGTTCCCAGTCGTCGGGTACGGACATTTCAAGCTGGATGGTGACGTTGAGTTTCTTCATGGTGTGTTCCTTGTGGGTAAGGGGGCGAGGGTAACCCATGCACTGGCGCAGCCCCCTCTGATCCCAGATTGCCCATGAGGCGCACCTTCGGTGCTGCTTGGGCGTCAGCGGAGCATTTGCGGTCATTTCGGCCCCTCTTCGTCACCCATGGCACCGGCTATGGGCTCCTCAGTCGGGACCAAACTGCCTCGCAACTGCCCTCGCTGCCATCCCAGGCCCTCATGGAAATCTGGGATGATCGACGCCAGAATCGGTAACTTCGCGCGGCCCGGCCGCGCCCTTCCCTTTTTTGAAGCGCCCGCCCATGCACGCACTGCCCGTTCCAACCCACCCGCTCCTGCGGCCGTTTGCCGCCGTGCAGGCCGTGCTGCTGCTCGCCGCGCTGGTCGCGCTCATCGTGCAACCGCCACCCGCCAGCGCGCTGTGGGTGGCTGCCTGGCTCGCCGCTGCCTGGGCGCTGTGGGCGCTGCTGCGCGGGCGCATCGGCATGCTGCTGGCGCTGGTGGTGCAGTGCGGTGCGCTGGCCACGGTGACCAGCGCCACAGGGTTGTTGTACTGGCATTGGCTGTTCAAGCCGTTGACAATGGTTTTTGCTATTATTTTGGCAGCTTATAGCGCCCGAACATCAAGCGCTGGAGGCACTTTTGACTCAAAACCTTGGTGGCTGCTGGGTGCAGCGCTGGTGGGCTCGCTTGCGGGCGACGCGTTCCTCATGGTCGAAGGCTTTTTCATCCCCGGGCTGGTGAGCTTTCTGTTCGCACATGGGGCCTACATCGTGCTGTTTCGCCAGGGCGTGGCCTGGTTCGCACGCCCGCTGGCGCTGGTTGCCACGCTGGGCGTGGGCGCTGCCATGTACGCCTTTCTCTGGCAGGGCGGGCTGCCGCCCGAGCTGCGCATTCCGGTGGCGGTGTATGTGACGGTGATCGCGCTCATGGCGGCGCAGGCCATTGGCCGCGCCGGAGAACTGGGCGACCGCGCCGCGCGCCAGGTAGCGCTGGGCGCGTGCTTCTTCATGCTCAGCGACTCACTGCTAGCCACCAACCGTTTTGTGCAGCCACTGCCGCTGGCCCAGGTCTGGGTGCTGGCCACCTACTACGCGGCGCAGGCCTTCATCGTGCACGGCATGGTGCGGGGTCTGCGCCAGCGCTGACTATTCGGCGTCCGGCTGCTGCGCCGGGTGCGCGGCCTGGAAAGGCGCGAGGCCCTCGCAGTGCTGCGCGATGCGCAGCACCGTGGGGTACGGCGCCAGGTCGAGGCCGAAGCGCCGCGCGTTGAAAACCTGCGGCACCAGGCAGCAGTCGGCCAGGGTGGGTGTGTCGCCGTGGCAGCACAGGCCGGTGTGGGTGCTGCGCGCGAGATCTTCTTCCAGGGCGGCAAAGCCCAGTGCGATCCAATGCTGCGCCCAGGTGTTGCGCCCCTCTTCGGGCACCTGCAGGGTGTGGCTGAGATAGCGCAGCACCCGCAGGTTGTTGAGCGGGTGGATGTCGCAAGCCACCGTGAGAGCCAGGGCACGCACACGGGCGCGGTGCACCGCATCTTGCGGCAATAGCGCGGGCTGGGGGTGCGTTTCTTCCAGGTATTCAAGGATGGCGAGCGACTGCGTGAGCGTGGCGCCCTCATCCTGCAACGCGGGCACCAGCGCGGCCGGGTTGACCGCGCGGTAGGCGTCCTGAAGCTGCTCGCCGCCGCCGCGCAGCAGATGCACCGGCACGCTGTCGTACGCCAGCCCCTTGAGCGCCAGCGCAATGCGCACACGGTAGGCGGCCGAGCTGCGAAAGTAGGTGTAGAGCCGCAGCATGGTCACGCAGGGGCTTGCACGCGGCGCACCGTCTGGTCGATGGCGCCAAAGATGCTCTGCCCGGCGTCATCAAGCATCTCGATGCGCACGCGGTCGCCAAAGCGCATGAACGGTGTGACCGGTGCGCCGCCCTCGATGGTCTCGACCATGCGCAGCTCGGCCAGGCAGGCGTAGCCCACACCGCCTTGGGCGATGCTCGACCCGTGCAGGCTGCCCTGCTTGTTCGACACCGTGCCCGAGCCGACGATGGAGCCCGCCGCCATGGCGCGCGTCTTGGTGACATGCGCCACCAGTTGCGCGAAGCTGAACGCCATGTCCTGGCCGGCATCGGGGCAGCCGAACGGCTGGCCGTTGAGTTGTACCTGCAGCGGCCGGTGCAGCTTGCTGCCCTGCCAGGCGTCGCCCAGCTCGTCGGGCGTGACGGCCACGGGGGCGAAACTGCTGGCCGGTTTGGATTGCAAGAAGCCGAAGCCCTTGGCCAGTTCGGCTGGAATGAGGTTGCGCAGGCTCACATCATTGACCAGCATCACCAGGCGGATGGCCTGCGCGCACTGCGCCACGCCCGCGTCCAGCGGCAGGTCGCCGGTGACCACGGCCACTTCGGCCTCGAAGTCGATGCCCCAGTCTTCGGTGAGCGCATCGATGGGGTCGTGCGGCGCCACGAAGCTGTCCGAGCCACCCTGGTACATCAGCGGGTCGGTCCAGAAGGACTCGGGCATTTCGCTGCCGCGCGCCTTGCGCACCAGTTCCACGTGGTTGAGGTAGGCCGATCCGTCGGCCCACTGGTAGGCGCGTGGCAGCGGTGAATGGCATTGCGCCGGGCCGAAGGGCTGCGCGCCCTGGGCCGCGCCCGCGTTGAGCGCGTCAGACACCTGCTGGAGCTGCGGTGCGCAGCGCTGCCAGTCGTCGAGTGCCGCCTGCAGCGTGCGCGCGATGGCGGGAACAGCCTGGCAGCGGGCCAGGTCACGGCTGACGACGACGAGCGTGCCGTCGCGGCCGCCTTGGCGGAGGGTGGCGAATTTCATGGCAATGGCTCCGGAATCAGGTCGTGTGGTGGCTGCCGTCGTGCATCCACGCGGCGTGCTTGGGGGCTTTCTTGGTGCGCGCCCATTCGTTTAGCATGTCCCACTTCACCTCGTCGAGCTTTTGCAGCATCTCGGGCGTGCCGGTGTTCACGGCCAGTTCAATGCGGTGGCCACTGGGGTCGAAGAAGTAGATGGACTGGAACAGCGTGTGGTCGGTGGGGCCGATGACTTCGATGCCGTCGGCCTGCAGACGCGCCTTGGCGGCCAGCAGTTCCTCCATGGTGTCCACCTGAAGCGCCAGGTGCTGTGTCCAGACGGGTGTGTTGCGATCGCGGTCCATGGGCGGCTGGCTGGGCAGCTCGAAGAACGCCAGCACGTTGCCCTGGCCCGCGTCCAGAAAAATGTGCATATAGGGGTCGGGTTCGCCCGTCGAGGGCACGCTGTCCTCGGCAATGGCGAGCACAAAACCCATGTTCAGGTACTTGCCGTACCACTCCACGGTCTGTTTGGCGTCCTTGCAGCGGTAGGCCACGTGGTGAATTTTCTGGATCTGCATGGCGGGTGTCTCCTGTGCCGTTCGTGGCACCTTGAATGGCATTACACGGCCTTTCCATCTATCATTCAAACGGTATTTTTCAATTTATTCATCAATTTTTTCCATGAATGTGACCCTGCGGCAATTGCGCGCCCTGGTGGCGCTGGTGCGCACCGGGAGCTTTACCCAGGCCGCCGCTTCGCTGCACCTGACGCAGTCGGCCCTGAGCGGGCAGATCAAGGAACTGGAGCTGGCGCTGGGCGTGCGCCTAGTCGAACGCAGCACGCGGCGCATGGGCCTGACGGATGCCGGGCGCGGCTTCTACCCGCTGGTGGACAAGATCCTGCAGGATCTTGAAGGCGTGCTGCATGACATCGACGACCTCAAGGCGCTCAAAAAAGGTGTGGTGCGTATCGCCGCGCCGCAGCTCATGGCCTGCACGCTGCTGCCCGAAGTGATCGCGGCCTTCCGCCACGAACACCCGGAGGTGCAGGTGCGCCTGGCCGACTGCGCGGTGGACAGCGTGCTGGCGCGCGTTGCCAGTGGCGAGGTGGATTTTGGCGTGGGGCCCGAGCGCCCCACGGGCTCCGACATCACGGCCCAACCGCTGTTCGAGCTGCCGTTCATGATCGTCTTCCCACCGGGCCATGCGCTGGAGCGGCTGGCAAGCATTGGCTGGGGCGATGTGGTGGCGCACCCGTTCATTGCGTTGCAGGGGCAGTTTACCGAGCTGCTGGCACACGACCTGCACGGCGCGCTACGCGACCTGACGCTGCGCCCGAGCCATGAGGTGGCCTTCATGACCACGGCGCTGAGCCTGGTGCGCGCGGGGCAGGGCATCACGGCGTGCCTGCCGTATGCGGCCTCACTGGTGGGGCTGTACCAGTTGCAGATGCGCCCGCTGCATGAGCCCGAACTGCGGCGCACCTTCCAGGTCTACCAGCGCGCCAGTGCGTCTCTGGCACCTGCAGCGGCAAGTTTTGGGCAGTTCCTGTACGCGCAGGTTGCGTCCCGCGGCTGGGACACTGCGGCCAACGGAGTCACCGCAGCGCCGGGCCGCCAATGCGCTCTTGCAGCGACACCGTGTCGCCGATCATGATGAGCGCGGGGGGGTGCACGCCGTGCTTCACGCTCAGCGCGGGCAGGGTTTCCAGCGTGCCGACGATGGTGCGCTGGTCGGGCCGGGTGGCGCGCTCGACCAGGGCCGCAGGCGTGTGGCCGCTCAATCCATGCTCAACCAACTTGGCACAGATCACCGGCAGCGTGCCGACGCCCATGTAGATCACCACTGTCTGGTGCGGCCGGGCCAGGGCAGCCCAGTCCAGCGCCACAATGCGCTCTTCGCCCTCACCCTGCAGGTGGCCGGTGGCAAACACCAGCATGGCGGCGTGGTCACGGTGCGTAAGCGGAATGCCAGTGCTGGCAGACGCGCCCTGGGCCGCGCTGATGCCGGGGACGGTCTCGCAGGCAATGCCTTCAGCGGCCAGCGCCTCGGCTTCCTCACCGCCCCGCCCAAAAATGTAGGGGTCGCCGCCCTTGAGGCGCACCAGCGACTGACCGGCCTTGGCCAGGCGCACCATGAGTTCGATGATGCCTTCCTGGGGCAGTGTGTGGTTGCTGCTCTGCTTGCCGACGTAAATGCGCTCGGCGCTCTGCGGGATATGGCCCAGCACCTCGTCTGAGACCAGGTTGTCGTAGAGCACCACACGCGCACTGGCCAGCACGCGTGCGGCCTTGAGGGTCAACAGTTCGGCATCGCCCGGCCCGGCGCCGACCAGTATCACGCAGCCCCACTCGGAAGGTGGCAGCACAGGCGCGGCGGGGGTTGCTGTCTGAGAAGCGTCGGGCGCAGGAGGGCGGGCGGTATCCATCAATACTCCGGTAAAGCGGCATGCTGTTTGTCGATGCCCCCATTGTCAAAAGCCCTTGCCATGAAGCACTTGACCCACGTCAAGGACATGAGGAACCATTGCGGTGATTATCGGCACATACCACTCGGCCATCGCAAACTGCACCTGTTGATCATGGAAAAACTCCAAGCCCCCCCCTTGCCACCTGGCCCGCAACGGAGCGCATTGCGCCTCTGGGGTGCCGCTCTGGTGCTGGGGTTGGCAAGCGTGGGCTCCATGGCGCAACAGGTCGCACCCGATACTGCACGCCAGATCGAACTGGTCCGCATGGTGCGCCAGGACTGCGGCTCCTGCCACGGCCTGTACCTGACGGGCGGCCTCGGCCCTGCGCTCACCCGCGAGGCGATGGCCGACAAGCCCCTCGACTCCATGGCCGCCACCATTTACGGCGGCCGTCCCGGCACCCCCATGCCCCCCTGGAAGGCCATGCTCAGCGAAGCCGAGGCCCTGTGGATTGCCCAGCAACTGATGGCCGGTTTCCCCGAGCCGCAGAAAGACCCCCGATGAAACGCCGCGACTGCCTCGCCCTGATGGGCTCCTCCTCTCTGTTGCTGGCCGGTTGCGCCGGTGTCCCTGTGGCCACCGGCACGGGCGATCTGGGCGTCGTCGTGGCACGCTCCACAGGCACGCTGGCCATCGTCAACACCAGCCAGCGCAAGCTGCTGGCCGAGGTCAAGGGTCTGGGCGATCTTTCGCACGCGTCGGTGGTGTTCTCGCGCGATGCCCGCTACGCTTTTGTCTTCGGGCGTGATGGCGCACTGACCAAGGTCGATCTGCTGACGCACCGCATCGCCGCCCGCGTGATGCAGGCGGGCAACTCGATTGGCGGCGCCATCAGCGCCGACGGCCGCCTGGTGGTAGCGCAGAACTACGCCCCCGGCGGTATCAAGGCCTTCGACAGCGCCACGCTGGAGCTGGTGGCCGACGTCCCGGCGGAATACGAACCCGGCAGGCTCTCGCGCGTGGTCGGTCTGGTCGATCTGCCCGGGCACCGTTTCGCCTACAGCCTGTTCGATGCCGACGCCATCTGGATCACCGACCTGTCCGACCGTGCCAACCCCGTCACCACCAAGCTGCCAAACATCGGCCGCCAGCCCTACGACGCATTGGTTACGCCCAACGGCCGCCACTACATCGCCGGCCTGTTTGGCGAGGACGGCTTGGCCATGGTGGATCTGTGGGAAGACAAGCCCACCGTGCGCCGCATTCTCGGTGGCTACGGCCGGGGTCAGCAGCCGCTGCCGGTCTACAAGATGCCGCACCTGCGCGGCTGGGCCGTGGCCGGGCGCCGCGCCTACCTGCCCGCCATCGGTCGCAACGAAGTGCTGGTGGTGGACACTGACACCTGGCAGGAAGTCGGCCGCATCCCGGTGGCCGGCCAACCCGTGTTCGTGATGGCCCGGCCCGACGGCCGCCAGGTGTGGGTCAACTTCTCGGTGCCCGACTACAACCGGGTGCAGGTCATTGACACGACAACGCAAAAGGTCGTGCGCACGCTCGAACCCGGCAAGGCAGTCATGCACATGGAGTTCACGCCGCGGGGCGAATCGGTCTGGATCAGTTCGCGCGACGACCACCGCGTCAGCGTGATCGACACCCAGACCTTTGCCACCCAGGCCACCATGGCGGTCGATTCGCCCAGTGGCATCTTTTTCACCTCCCGCGCCGCGCGGGTGGGGTTCTAGATGGCCCCCGATGCCGACCTGCGCCTGGCGCTGCTCAACCCCTGGCAGCGCGGCTTTCCGCTGGTGCGCGAACCCTTTGCGCATATCGCGGGCACGCTGGGTCTGTCGGCCGACGAGGTGCTGGCGGGCTACGCCCGGCTGCAGTGCGAAGGCGCGCTGAGCCGGATCGGCGGCGTGTTTGCGGGCAATGCCGGCGGCGCGGCGCTGCTGGCCGCCATGGCGGTGCCCCCCGAGCGGCTGGACGCCGTAGCCGCCGTGGTGTCCAGCCACCCGGGCGTGAACCACAACTATCAGCGCGAGCACCACTTCAACCTCTGGTTCGTGATGACCGGGCAGGACGATGCCGCCGTGCGCGCGGCCATGCGCTCGCTCGAAGACGCCACAGGCCTCCCCGCGTTGCAACTGCGCATGCAGCGCGCCTACCGCATCGACCTGGGCTTTGATCTGCGCGAACGCACCGCTCCTGCACCCATGGCCGCCGCGCGCGAGGCCACACCGGTGCTGGATGCCGACCGGCCGCTCGCTGCCCTGCTCGAAGACGGCCTGCCCCTGGTGCCCCGCCCCTACGACGCCTGGGCGCAAGCGCTGGACCGCACGGGCGAATCGGTGCTGCAAACGCTGCAGCAGTGGCTGGACCAGGGCACGGTGCGTCGCATCGGCGCCATCGTGCGCCACCACGAGCTGGGCTTTGACGCCAACGCCATGAGCGTGTTCAACGTCCCCGACGCGCTGGTCGACACCTGCGGCGAAGCCCTCGCCCGTGTGACCGGCGTGACGCTGGCCTACCGGCGCGAGCGCGCCGGGGGCTGGCCCTACAACCTGTATTGCATGGTGCATGGCCGCGACCGCGCCGCCGTACTGGACGTGATCGCGCGCGCCATCGCCGACGCAGGCCTGGCGCAGTACCCGCACGAGGTGCTGTTTTCATGCCGCCGCTTCAAGCAGACCGGCCCCCGGCGCTTCCGCGCCCTGCCCGAAGCCGCAGCCCCCAGCGCCGCCACACTGGAGGTGCTTGATGCTGTCGCCGAATGATGCCCGCCTGCTGGAGCGCCTGCACGGCGATCTGCCGCTGACCGAGCGGCCGTTTGCCGACGTGGCTGCCGAATTCGGCTGGACCGAAGACGATGTCATCGGTCGGCTGTCGGCCCTGCTCGAAAGCGGCATGCTCACGCGCTTCGGTCCGCTGTTCCAGATCGAGCGCGCGGGCGGCCTGTTCGTGCTGGCCGCCATGGCCGTGCCCGAGGAGCGCTACGAGGCCGTCACGGCGCAGGTCAACGCCCACCCCGAGATCGCGCACAACTACCGACGCGCGCATGCGCTCAACATGTGGTTCGTGCTCGGCACCGAAACCCCGGCGCAGTGTGCGGCCGCGATCGAACGCATCGAGGCCGAGACGGGTTTGCCCGTACTGGCCTTTCCGAAGGAGCGCGAGTTCTTCGTCGAACTCAAGCTCCCCCTGACGAGCGGAGAAGCCCATGGCGCTTGACGANNCTGATCGCCGCCACCCAGGGCGGCCTGCCGCTGGTGCCGCGCCCCTACGACGCCGTGGGCGAACGCCTGGGCGTCTCAGGCCTGCAGGTGCGCGAGCGCCTGGCGCAATTGCTGGAAACCGGCCTGGTCCGCCGCATCGGCGCCGTGCCCAACCACTACCGCCTGGGCTTCACGGCCAACGGCATGAGCGTCTGGGACGTGGACGACACCCAGGTGGACATCCTCGGCGAGCGCATCGGCCAGCTGCCCGGCGTGAGCCACTGCTACCGCCGCCCACGCCGCCTGCCCGACTGGCCCTACAACCTGTTCGCCATGCTGCACGGCCGCTCGCGCGCCGAGGTCGAGCAGCAGGCTGTGCAGTTGCAAGAGTTGCTGGGCACCGCCTGCCGGGGCCACGACATCCTGTATTCCACCGCCATCCTCAAAAAGACCGGTCTGCGTCTCAAGGAAAGCTAAACCATGTTCCGTATCAGCCAATACATGCGCGAGCTCGCGCAAGCCCAGGCGACTGGCACCTACCCCGTTCCCGCCCGCCGGGGCAGCGGTCAGCCGCCCGGCCCGGTGGTGATCTGGAACCTGATCCGCCGCTGCAATCTCACCTGCAAGCACTGCTATGCGCTGTCGGCCGACCACGACTACGAGGGCGAGCTGTCCACGCAGGAAGTGTTCGGCGTGATGGACGACCTCAAAGCCTATAAGGTGCCGGTGCTGATTCTCTCGGGCGGCGAGCCGCTGATGCGGCCCGACATCTTCGAGATTGCCGAGCGCGCCAAGGCGATGAAGTTCTACACCGGGCTGTCGACCAACGGCACGCTGATCGACGAACCCATGGCCGCCCGCATCGAGGCCATGGGCTTCGACTACGTGGGCATCAGCCTCGACGGTCTGCGCGAAACGCACGACCATTTCCGCCGCCTCGATGGCGCCTTCGACCGCAGCCTGGCCGCCGTGCGCTACCTGCACCAACGCGGCGTGAAGGTGGGCCTGCGTTTCACCATGACCGCGATGAACGCGCACGACTTCCCGGCGCTGCTGGACCTGATGCGCGAAGAGGCCGTGGACAAGTTCTATTTTTCGCACCTCAACTACGCCGGCCGCGGCAACATCCACCGTGGCAAGGACGCACAGTTCCAGGCTACGCGCGACGCCCTCGACCTGCTGTTTGAGCGCGCCTGGCAGTCCGCGCTGGAAGGCCGCGAGGAAGACTACGTGACCGGCAACAACGACTCCGACGGCCCCTATCTGCTGCAGTGGGTGCGCGAGCGCATGCCGCAGTGGGAGGCACCGCTGCGCGAGCGCCTCCTGGCCTGGGGCGGCAATTCAAGCGGCGTGAACGTGGCCAACATCGACAACCTGGGCACCGTGCACCCCGACACCATGTGGTGGCACCACGACCTGGGCAACGTGCGCCAGCGCCCGTTTTCAAGCATCTGGTCCGACACCTCCGAGCCGCTGATGGCGGGCCTCAAGGCCAAGCCGCGCCCGGTGGGCGGGCGCTGCGCGCAATGCCACTACTTCAGCATCTGCGGCGGCAACACGCGTGTGCGCGCCCAGCAGCTCACGGGCGATGCCTGGGCCGAAGACCCCGGCTGCTACCTGCGCGACGACGAGATCGGTCTGGAAACAGGCAGCGATGCGCAGCGCGTGGCGGTGACGCCGTTCAGCCACCGCCGTCGCACCATCGAGATCCACCCGGAGTCGGAAAATGCGTGAGACCCTGCAGCGCTGGATGGCTGCCATCGGCAAGCTGGCCCTGAGTGCAGGCCTGCTCTGGATGGGCGTGGACCTGGCCTCGGCTTCGGTGCCAGCAGCGCCCGCATGGGTCGCACCCGTCGATGCCATGGCGACGGATAGTGGCCGTTCACACGGTCATTGATGCTATTGTTTTAATAGCTGCCGACGCTTGATGGATAAGCGCTACAAGCCACTTCTATCTGATTTGCCCATATCTTAGATGCCTCTCACTCCCTCTCCCCTCGCGGGAGAGGGCTGGGGAGAGGGGGGAGAAAGCACGCCGCTCCCAGATAACCCCTCTCCCCCGCCCTTCCCGCAAGGGAAGAGGGGGCACATCCCGGGCGCCGCTGCTTGGGCAGACGCTGGTGCCTTATCTGAGGCATATCGCTCACCAGGCCACTATCACTGAAATTCTGCTGACGTCGGCATGGGCTCGTCGCGCGCGATACGGCCGTCAATCAATTCCACCAGCCGGTCGCAGCGCGCCGCCAGGCGCAGGTCGTGCGTGACCACAACAAAGGCCGTGCCGCGCTCGGCGTGGATGCGCCGCATCAAGGCAAACACTTCTGCCGAGGAGACGGTATCGAGGTTGCCGGTGGGCTCGTCGGCCAGCACCAGCGGGGGGTTCATGACCAGCGCACGGGCCATCGCCACGCGCTGCTGCATGCCCCCCGACAGCTCTGCGGGCCGTTTGTCCATGGCCTGGGCCAGTCCCACGGCGTCCAGCAGACTGCGGGCATGCTCGCGCTGCGCGCTGCTGACACGGCCTTCGGCCATGAGGGCCGGNNAACGCGGGCAGCAGGTGGTGGAACTGAAAGACAAACCCCAGCGTGCGACGCCGGCGCAGCGTCAGCGCAGCATCATCCAGGCCTTCCACCACTTCGCCGCCCAGCCGGTAGCTGCCGGACGTCATGCGCTCAAGCAAGCCCAGGATGTTGAGCAAGGTGCTCTTGCCCGAACCCGAGGGCCCCATCAGGGCAATGAACTCGCCCCGGCGCACCTGCAGGTCGATGCCGTGCAGCACCTCGGCCTCGCTCGGGCGGCCCAGGTTGTAGCTCTTGCGCACGGCTTCGAGCGCGATCAGTTCGGGGGCGGGGGCGTTCATCACATCCTGATGGCCTGCGCCGGGTCGAGCGCTGCGGCGCGCCGCGCTGGCGCAACGGCAGCCAGCACGCCGCACACCGAGGCGATCAGTGCGATCTGCAGCGCCATGGCGGGCGGCAGGGCGATGGAGAAGAGCGGCAGGCCGTCGGAGCCCCGCACGAAGTGGGTGAACACCCAGATCAGCACCACCGCCAGCAGCAGGCCCAATGCCGAGCCCAGCACCCCCACCACGGCGCCCTGCACCAGAAACACGCGCAGCACCTGTCCCCGCGTGGCGCCCATGGCGCGCAGGATGCCGATCTCGCGGCCCTTTTGCACGACCGACACCACCAGCACGCTGGCAATGCCCAGCACCACCACCGCCAGCACCACGCCCCGGATGATGGAGGTGCTGATGGATTGCGCATTCAGTGCCGCCACCAGCTGGGCATTGCTCTCCTGCCAGCTCTCGATCTTGTAGGGGAACTGGGTCTGCAACGCGCGCGCCAGGGTCTGGGCCACCCACACATCCTTCAGGGTCAGGTCGAGCTGACTGGCGCCCCCCGGCAGCCCCAACAGGCTTTGGGCCGCGCGCAGCGGCACGATCACGGTGCGCCGGTTCAGGTCTTTCACGCCCAGGTCCACCAGGGCGGTGACGCGCACGGAATCGCTCACCGTGCCGCTCGCACCGCCGGTCTGCACCGTGAGGCGGTCGCCCACGCGCACCCCCAGATCCTTCGCCAGTTCGCGCCCCACGATCGCCTCGCCCGGCGACAGCCGCGCGCTGCCGCTGACCACCTTGGAACGCAGCCCCACCACGCGGTCGTAGCGGTCCAGGTCGACACCCATCAGGGCAATGGCTTGCGAAGCCTCGCCGCGCAATGCCAGGCCGCTGCCCGACACCATGGGCGAAACCCCGGCCACCTCGGGCAAGCGCTCGAGCAGCGGCACCAGCGCCTGCCAGTTCACTACGGACCGCAGGCGCTGCGCGCGCGGCTGGGTTTCGGTGAGCACCGCAGTGCCGGGCATTGCCGGAGCCGCAGGTGTGACCAGATCGTCCGGCGCCCGCAAGGTGATGTGCGCCTGGGCGCCCAGCGTCTTGGCCAGGGTGTTCGACTGCAGTCCGTTGATCAGCGCCGAGATGTAGGCAATGACCGCCACACCCGCCGCCACGCCCACGATGATGANNTCTGCATGCGCCCTTCGCGCAAAAAACGCAGCGCCACACGCAACTCGAAGCCGGGCCAGATCAGCATGGCATCACGCTCAGAAGGTGTGGATGAATCCGGCGTGCCCGAGCAGGCCGGGAAAACGCGGCCGATCGAGGCGCAAAGCACAGCCATAGTTCGGGCTATGGCGAGCATTTGCAACGACGAGCGGGTGTGTTTTGGCGGAATGAGCGGGCATGGTGGGTTCGTTCACACCTTCTCAACGGCCCATGGCGTTGGTCAGCGCAGCGCCGGCGTCGGCGCCCTGCCCCTGGCGCGGGG
>DMZZ01000057.1:0-20897 GCA_003484805.1 Comamonadaceae bacterium
GCAGCGCGGCCAGCACGGCCTCGGGTACGTTGCCAATGCCCAGTTGCAGCGTGGCGCCGTCGTCGATCAGGCTGGCCACATGGCGCGCAATGGCTTGCTCCACCGGGCCGGGCGTGCCGGTGGCGGCGTCCAGCGGGGCGTGGGCGGCGTGGACCAGCAGGTCGATGTCGGCCGCCTGCAGCGTGCGTGCGCCGTGCACCCAGGGCACATCGGGGTGCACCTCGGCAATGACGACGCGTGCGGCGTCGAGTGCTGCGAGCAGGTATTCCTGCGCCAGCCCCAGGCTGTGGCGGCCCTGTGCGTCGGGCGGGGACACCTGCAGCATCACCACGTCGATGCGCAGCGGGCCGCTGCGCATGAGTTCGGGCAGTTGCGAATAGTGGCAGGGCAGGATGTCGAGCACCCCCGCATCGGCCAGGGCGCGGTGCGTGCCGCTGGCGGAGTAGCCCACGAAGTCGAAGGCGTCGGCGTGTTCGGGCTGCAGCGTGGGGCTGGCGCCGATGCCGACGAACACGCGCAGCCGGGCGAAGGCGTGGCGCTGCGCCACCAGGGCGTGCGTCAGCGTCCGGGGTTCGGCCGTGGCCTGGCCCCAGACGATGGTGTCGCCGGGGCGCACCCAGGGCGCCAGGTCCGGGCCGGGGGCGGTGGTCTCAGCCACGGCGGTCCCAGTCAAAACGCACGGGCTGCCTGGCCTTGAAGCCCTCCACGGCCTGCTGGTGGTAGGCCGTGGAGCGGCACACGGTCTGGGCGTAGGCTTCCATTTCGGCCATGGCGTGGGCGTCGAGCTGGAAGGCCTGGTTCATGATCGACTTGGTCATGCCCAGCGCAGCCGTCGAGGCGTTGCCAAAGCGCGCCGCCAGCGCCCGGGCCTGCGCGATCAGTTCGCCCTCGGGCACGATGTCGTAGACGATGCCCATGGCCTTGGCCTCGTCGGCGGGCAGGGTGCGTGCAGAAAACACCAGCTCCTTGGCGCGCTGCAGCCCAACGATGCGCGGCAGCAGGTGCATGGCGCCCAGGTCGGGCACCAGGCCCATGCGCCCGAACACGGCGCAAAAGCTCGTGCGCGGCGTGGCCAGAATGAAATCCGCTGCCAGCGCCAGGCTGAAGCCCGCGCCAAAGGCCGGGCCGTCCACGGCGGCAATCACGGGCTTTTCCATGTTCACCAGTTCGGGAAACCAGCGGTGCAGCTTGCGCATGCGTTCGCGCCAGGCCATGCTGCTTTGCGTGGTGTCGAGCATCGATGAGATGTCGCCGCCCGAGCAAAAGGCGCCGTCCGCGCCGGTGAGCAGCACGGCATGCACCGTTTCATCGTCGCGCACCTGGGCCACCACGGCGCCCAGTTCCTCGCGCATCTGCAGGCTCAGGGCGTTGCGGGCCTTGGGGCGGTTGAGGGTGATCTGGGCCACGCCGTCGGCAATGTCCAGCAGGACTGCGGGTTCTGTCATGCTTTTCTTTCGGTTCAATCGATCTGTGCCACGCCGTGGCTGAGCACCACGCGGTCGCGTTCCAGCACGCGGGCACGGAACTGCACGCGGCTGCCATCGCGCCAGATTTCGGTGCGCAGTGTCTCGCCCGGGAAAACGGGCGCGGCAAAGCGCAGGTCGAGCGAGCGCAGGCGCACCGGGTCGTTGCCCGCGCACTGGCGCAGGATGGCGCGCGCCGCCAGGCCATAGCTGGCCAGGCCGTGCAGGATGGGGCGCTCAAAACCAGCAGCCCGGGCCACGGCCGGGTCGGCGTGCAGGGGGTTGTCGTCGCCCATCAGGCGGTACAGCAGGGCCGCTTCGGGGCGGGTGGGCTGGTCGTCGGTGCAGTCGGGGGCACGGTCTTCGGGGGTGGCGGGCAGGGCGGGCAGGGGTGGGTCGCTCGGCTGGCCGCCGTTCAGCTGGCTGAAGCCCCCGTCGCCCCGGCAGAAGATCACCTGGCGCAGCGTGGCGTACAGCGTGCCGTCCTCGCCCTCCACCTGGCGCTCCACCACCACGATGGCGCCCTTGCCTTCGCCCTTGTCGATCAGGTGGCTGATGCGGTTGCGGCCCAGCACCGTGCCCGCAGCCGGCAGGGGCCGGTGGAGGGTCAGGCCCTGCTCGCCGTGCATCAGGCGCACCCAGTCGATGCCCGTGTCGGGCTGGCGGGCCCAGAAGCCGGGGTAGCCAAGCACGGCGGCCATGGTGGGCAGGGCGCGCAGCCCGCCCGGTGCGCCTTCATAAATGAAGGGCAGCGCATCGGGGTCGAGCAGATCGTTGCCCAGCCCCAGGCTGAGCGCATAGAGCAGGGTGTCGCGCTCGGTGTAGGTCTGGCGGATGACGCCGAAGTCGCGCGCCTTCAGGTGCTGGTAATCGATCGCCATCTCAGTCATCCATACGGTTGTGTATTGCCAGCACGCACTGCGACACTGGCGCGTCCCCGACCAAGGCAGCCGAGCAAGGGCCGCCCCGCAGTGAGGGCTGCGTCCCCCTTCCCGGAGCGCGTAGCGCGCAGAGAGAAGGGGGAAGGCGCGAAGCGCCACAGGGGGTTGTGTCCATCACACCGGGTCCCAGCTGAAGACGTCGGCCGAGCGTTCCATGGCGACGAAGGAGCGCTTGAGCGCGGGCATGGCGTGCTCGGCAATGCTCTGCGGCGTCCAGCCTTCGCCCCGGTGCACCGAGCGCAGGGGGCGCGGCTGGCTCATCAGGAAGATCTCGTTGTTGCGCACGGCGAACACCTGGGCGTTCACATCGGCCGCTGCCTCGCTGAGCAGGTAGACGGCCAGCGGCGCGATCTTGTTGGGCGTCATCTGCTGGATCTTGGCCACGCGCGCCTGCTGCTCGGGCGTGTCGGTGGGGATGGAGCCGATCATGCGGCTCCAGGCAAACGGCGCGATGCAGTTGGAGCGCACGTTGAATTTCTCCATGTCCAGCGCAATGCTCTTGGACAAGGCCACCAGCCCCAGCTTGGCCGCGCTGTAGTTGGCCTGGCCCAGGTTGCCGATCAGGCCCGAGGTGGAGGTCATGTGCACGAAAGCCCCGCTGCCCTGTTCCTTGAAGTGGTTGGCGGCGGCACGGCTCATGAAATAGCTGCCGTACAGGTGCACCTTGATGACGGCGTCCCATTCGTCCAGGCTCATCTTGTGGAAGAAGCGGTCGCGCAGGATGCCCGCGTTGTTCACCACGCCGTCGATGCGGCCAAAGTGGTCCAGCGCGCACTGGATGATGCGGCTGGCCGCCGCCGATTCGGCCACGCTGTCGGTATTGGCCACGGCCTGGCCGCCCAGCGCACGGATTTCATCGACCACGCGCTGCGCGGGGCCGGCGTCCTGGCCTTCGCCGGTGGTGGAGGTGCCGATGTCGTTCACCACCACCTTGGCGCCCTCGGCCGCCATCGCCAGCGCGATGTCGCGCCCGATGCCGCCACCTGCGCCCGTCACCACCACCACTTTGCCGTCCACCAGTCTTTGCATGATTTGTTCCTTCAAGGGTCTCAAGAGGGGGCAAGCATGCCGGGGGAAGGGCGTTTGCACCATTCGTGAATACCGAGGGAGGACTTCAGGAGACTGAAAGTTGGCTCCGGGGCTGCCTGTGCGGCGGCGGACTTTGGCAAAGCAGAAGGCACGGTTCAACAAACAGGGATTGCACGGAAGGCGGCTCAAGGTGACGATGCCCCCCATGCAAGACGCAGACACTCCCCCCACCTCCATCGACGCCGCGCTGCTGGCCCACCTGCAAACCTGGCAGGGCCGCACCGAAACCCGCGACGACGTGCTCACCGCCGCGCCGGTCAGCGGCCTTGCGGCCACGCTCGACCGCGACGATGCGCCGCCCCAGAGCGGCACCGCGCTGCCGCCGCTGTGGCACTGGCTGTATTTTTTGCCCCAGCCCCGCCAGAGCGAGATCGGCCCGGACGGCCACCCCAAGCGCGGGGGCTTTCTGCCACCCGTGCCGCTGCCCCGCCGCATGTGGGCCGGTGGCCGTCTGCGCTGGGAGGCGGGCAACCCCCTGCAGGTGGGCCAGGCCTTGCAGCGCACCTCCACCATCCAGTCCGTCAAGCACAAGGCGGGCCGCACGGGCGAACTGGTATTCGTGCAGGTGGAGCACCAGTTCCGCAACGCCCAGGGCCTGGCCCTGACCGAGGGGCACGACATTGTTTACCGCAGCGCGGCCCAGCCCGGCGACCCCGCGCCTGCGCCACAGCAGCCCCCGCTGGCCGCTCAAGCCGTGTGGTCGCGCACCATCGTGCCCGACGACGTGCTGCTGTTTCGCTATTCGGCGCTCACCTTCAACGGCCACCGCATCCATTACGACCGCAAGTACGTGACCGAAGTCGAGGGCTACCCCGGCCTCATCGTGCATGGCCCGCTGATCGCCACGCTGCTGCTGGATTTGCTGCGCCGCAGCCTGCCGGGCGCGCAGGTCGCCCGCTTCGACTTCCGGGCGGTGCGGCCCACGTTGGACCTGCACCCGTTCAGCGTGCATGGCCAACCGTCGGCCGATGGCAAGACCATCGAGCTGTGGGCCCAGGACCACGAGGGCTGGCTGACCATGCAGGGCACGGCCGTGCTGTTCTGAGACTTATCAAATCCATAGCTGCCAACGCTTGCCACGTAAGCGCTGGAGACCCAAAACACTTGAGAAAACCACCATGATTCACCCGCCCGACCAGTACCAGGAAATCCGCGACGCCGTGCGCGCCCTGTGCGCCGAGTTCCCCGACGAATACCACCGCAAGGTGGACGAGCAGCGCGCCTACCCCGAGGCGTTTGTCGATGCCCTCACCAAGGCCGGCTGGATGGCCGCGCTGATTCCACAGGAGTACGGCGGCTCGGGCCTGTCGATGTCCGAGGCCTCGGTCATCATGGAAGAAATCAACCGCAGCGGCGGCAATTCGGGCGCCTGCCACGGCCAGATGTACGTGATGAACGCCATCGTGCGCAGCGGCACGCAGGCGCAGAAAGACCGGTACCTGCCCCAGATCGCCTCGGGTGCGCTGCGCATCCAGTCGATGGGCGTGACCGAGCCCACCACGGGCAGCGACACCACCCAGCTCAAGACCCTGGCCGTGAAGAAGGACGGCCGCTGGGTCATCAACGGCCAGAAGGTGTGGATCTCGCGCATCCAGCACAGCGACATGATGATTTTGCTGGCCCGCACCACGCCGCTGGCCGATGTGCAAAAGCGCTCCGACGGCCTGAGCTGCTTCCTGATCGACCTCAAGAGCGCGATCGGCAACGGTCTGACGGTGCGCCCCATCCTCAACATGGTCAACCACGAGACCAACGAGCTGTTCTTCGACAACCTCGAAATCCCCGAAGAAAACCTGCTCGGCCCCGAGGGCAAGGGCTTCAAGACCATCCTCGACGGCCTGAACGCCGAGCGCACCCTGATCGCCGCCGAGTGCATTGGCGACGGCTACTGGTTCATCGACCGGGCGCGCAAATACGCCAGCGAGCGCATGGTGTTCGGCCGCCCCATCGGCCAGAACCAGGGCGTGCAGTTCCCGATCGCTGACGCCTTCATCGAACTCGAAGCCGCCAACCTGATGCGCTGGCGCGCCTGCGAAAAGATCGACGCCCATCAGAACGCCGGCGCCGAGGCCAACATGGCCAAGTACCTGGCCGCCAAGGCGAGCTGGGAGGCGGCCAACGTCTGCCTGCAGACACACGGTGGCTTCGGCTTTGCCTGCGAATACGACGTGGAGCGCAAGTTCCGCGAGACGCGCCTGTACCAGGTGGCGCCCATCTCGACCAACATGATCTATTCCTACGTGGCCGAGCATGTGCTTGGGCTGCCACGGTCTTTTTGATGTGCGACACCCCCTTTGGCGCTTCGCGCCTTCCCCCCGCTCTCGCCTCGCTACGCGATGCGGGCAGGGGGACGACGCCCTCGCTGCGGGGCGGCCCTTGCTTGGCGTCCGCTGGTGTGGGCTGAGCCGGTTGCGAACGCCGCGGGCAGTGCCACCGCTCGATGGAAGTCCTGACATATGAATCCAACCATCCGCCCGCTTGACGGCATCACCGTTGTCTCGCTCGAACACGCCATTGCGGCGCCGTTCTGCACCCGCCAGCTCGCCGACCTGGGCGCCCGGGTCATCAAGGTCGAGCGCCCGGGCGTGGGCGACTTTGCCCGGGCGTACGACACCCGCGTCAAGGGCCAGTCGTCACACTTTGTGTGGACCAACCGGTCCAAAGAAAGCCTCACGCTCGACCTGAAGAACGCCGAGGCCCTGGCCGCGCTGCAGACCCTGATTGCCCGGGCCGACGTGATGGTGCAAAACCTCGCCCCCGGCGCCGCCGCGCGCATGGGGCTGTCGTACGAGGCGCTGCACGCGGCGCACCCGGGCCTGATCGTGTGCGACATCTCGGGCTATGGCGACGACGGGCCGTACCGCGACAAGAAGGCCTACGACCTGCTCATCCAGAGCGAGGCGGGTTTTCTGTCGGTCACCGGCACGCCGGACGCTCCGAGCAAGGCGGGCAACTCGGTGGCCGACATCGCGGCGGGCATGTACGCCTACACCAACATCCTCTCGGCGCTGCTGCTGCGCGGCAAGACGGGGCAGGGCAGCCACATCGACGTGTCCATGCTTGAATCGCTGGGCGAATGGATGGGTTACCCGCTTTACTACGCCTTCGAGGGCGCCGCGCCGCCGCCGCGCACCGGGGCCGCGCACGCCAGCATCTACCCCTACGGCCCGTTTGCGGCGGGCGATGGCGGCACCGTCATGCTGGGCTTGCAGAACGAGCGCGAATGGCAGGCCTTCTGCGCCGGGGTGCTGCGCGACGCCGCCCTGGCCACCGACCCGCGCTTTGACAGCAACGCCCGGCGCAACGACAACCGCGAGGCGCTGCGCGCCGTCATCTTGCAGGTGTTCGGCCAGCTCACCGCCGCCGAGGTGGTGGCGCGGCTTGACGCCGCGCAGATTGCCAACGCCCGCGTGAACGACATGGCCGGCCTGTGGGCGCACCCGCAACTGGCCGCGCGTGAGCGCTGGCAGCCGGTGCAAACACCGGCGGGCGAAGTGCCCGCGCTGCTGCCGCCGGGGCGCAACAACCAGTTCGACTACCGCATGGACCCCGTGCCCGCCGTGGGCGAGCACACCGAGGCCATCCTGCACGAACTGGGCCTGGACGCAACCGCGCTGGAGCGCCTGCGCGCGGAGCAGGCGATTTGATTCCATTTCTAAATCACCCGTGTCGTTGTTGCTTCGCCTTGTCGTGCCGCAGCACTGCCTGCGGCTTCGCGCCTAGACACGAATGATTTGGAAAAGGAACATCCCCCAAAACACCGCGCTGCATGCTATTGATGTAATAGCTGCTCGCGCTCATGAATAAAGAGCCGGAGGCCATTTTGACCCAAACTTTTGAATCCCACACCGCCGAGCTGGCGGCCTTTGCCGCAGGTTTGCGCCATGCGCACATTCCGCCCGCCGTGCTGCGCAAAACCGAAGACCTGCTGGTGGACTGGTTCGGCTCGGCTGTGGCGGGCCACAACGCCCGGCCGGTGCAGAGCATTGCGCGCTTTGCCGTGGCCATGGGGTCGGCCAGCGGCCCGTGCGAAGTCATTGCCACGGGCGACAGCACCAGCCCGTATGCCGCCGCCATGGCCAACGCCGCCGCCTCGCATGTGGCCGAGCAGGACGACGTGCACAACGGCTCGGTGTTTCACCCGGCAGCGGTGGTGTTTCCGGCCGCCGTGGCGGTGGCGCAGTCCATCGGCGCCAGCGGTGCGCAGTTGCTGGTGGCGTCCATCGCGGGCTACGAGGTGGGTATCCGCGTGGGTGAGTTTCTGGGCCGCAGCCACTACAAGATTTTCCACACCACCGGCACGGCCGGCACGCTGGCCGCCGCCGCCGCCGTGGGCCACCTGCTGGGGCTGGACGCGCGGCAGATGCTGCACGCCCTGGGCTCGGCCGGCACGCAATCTGCCGGGCTGTGGGAGTTTTTGCGCACGGCGGCCGACAGCAAGCAACTGCACACTGCGCATGCCGCCGGTGCCGGGCTGATGGCCGCTTATCTGGCCCAAGATGGCTTCACCGGTGCGGCCGACATTCTGGAAGGCAAGCAGGGCATGGCAGCAGGCATGTCGAGCGACGCCGACCCCACGCGCCTGGTCGATGGCCTGGGCAGCCGCTGGGCCACGGCAGAAACCTCGTTCAAATGGCATGCCTCGTGCCGCCACACCCACCCGGCGGCCGATGCGCTGCTGCAGGTGATGCAGCAGCACGGCCTGGCCCCAGGCGACCTGGCCCGCGTGGTGACGCGTGTGCACCAGGGCGCCATCGACGTGCTCGGCCCCGTGGTGCGGCCCAGCACGGTGCACCAGAGCAAGTTTTCGATGGGCACGGTGCTGGCCCTGGCAGCGCGCTTCGGCCATGCCGGGCTGACCGAGTTTGAAGACCATTTTCTGGCCCCCGAAACGCAGGCGCTGCGCGACCGCGTGGAAATGGTGCTCGACCCCGAGGTCGATGCCGCCTACCCGCGCCAGTGGATCGGCAAGGTCACGGTGCACACGCACGACGGCCGCGTGTTCGACGGCCGCGTGGACGAACCCAAGGGCGACCCCGGCAACACCTTGAGCCGCGACGAACTCACCGCCAAGGCCCTGCGCCTGGCCGCCTTCAGCGGCGGCGTGGCCGCCGGACCCATGGCCCGCGCCGTGGACCGCCTGTGGCAGATAGAGCAATGCCCGCGCCTGGGCCGCCTGCTGGAGCGCATGCCATGACGGCGCTGCTGCACAGCCGCGTGGCGCTGGCCCGCAGCTTCCTGTTTGTGCCCGCCAGCCGCCCCGAGCGCTTTGCCAAGGCCCTGGCCAGCGGCGCCGACATCGTGGTGGTGGACCTGGAAGACGCCGTCGAACCCCCGGCCAAGGATGCCGCCCGGCGGGCGCTGCGCACCGAATTTGACGCGCTGGAGCCCGCGCAGCGCGAGCGCCTGATGGTGCGCATCAACGCCCGGGGCACCGCCTGGCACGCGCAAGATGTGGAACTGCTGGCGCAACTGGCCGGTGCCGGCCTGGCCGGTGCCATGGTGCCCAAGGCCGAAGACGGCCTGGCCCTGGCATCGCTGGCGGCCGCCTGCCCGGGGCTGCCCTTGCTGCCGCTGATCGAATCGGCCAGCGGCTTCCACGCACTCGACACCGTGGCCCAGGCGCCGCAGGTGGCCCGGCTGGGCCTGGGCCATATCGACCTGCAGGCCGACCTGGGCATGGCCTGCGGCGACGACGAAGCCGAACTGGCCCCCGCGCGCTGGAGCATGGTGGTGGCCTCGCGCCACGCCGGCCTGGCCGCGCCGGTGGATGGCGTCACCACCCGGCTGAACGACCCCGAACGCCTGCAAGCCGACACCGCCCGCAGCAAACGCTTCGGCTTTGCCGCCAAGCTGTGCATTCACCCCGCGCAAATCGCCGGGGTGCACGCCGCGCTGGCCCCCACCGAGGCCGAGCGGGCCTGGGCGCAGCGCGTGGTGGAGGCCTCGCGCCAGGCGCAGGGCGGCGCGGTGCAGCTCGACGGCGCCATGGTCGATGCGCCGGTGCTGCTCAAGGCGCAGCAGATTCTGGCGCGGTAAGCCCCGCAGCACAGCGCCCCGGGGCCAGGATGCCCGCGCCCGTTATGCTGCCGGCATGAGCGCATCCAAGACCTTACTCATCGTCTTCCACTCGATGACGGGCGGCACCCTCCAGATGGCCCAGGCCGCCCGCGACGGCGCCGCCGCCGGTGGCGAGGTGGCCGTGCGCCTGCTGCACGCCCGTGATGCAGGCCCCGACGACGTGCTGCGCGCCGACGGCTACCTTTTCGCCACCCCCGAAAACCTGGCCGCCCTCAGCGGACAGCTCAAAGACTTCTTTGACCGCAGCTACTACGCCGTGCTCGACCAGATCAACGGCAGGCCCTACGCCAGCCTGATCTGCGCCGGCAGCGACGGCCACAACGCCGCCCGCCAGTTGGACCGTATCGCCACCGGCTGGCGCCTCAAGCCCATCGCCGAGCCGCTGATCGTGTGCACGCACGCCCAGACGACTGAGGCCATTCTGGCGGCCAAGCAGATCGGTGAGGAAGACTTGCAACGCTGCCGGGCGCTGGGCGAGGCGATGGCTGCGGGGCTGGCGATGGGGGTTTTTTGAAGGTGTACGTCCAACCGGGTTTGGTTGTGGTTTGAAATCAGGTGGTTGGCTCAGCAACGGCATGCGACGCATGCCTGACCATCACGTCCTGCAGGCCCGCCATGCTGCCCACCACCACATCCCAGGCCCAATGGCCCAGACCGCCTTGCGCATTCACGGCCTGCACCCACTGGTCCATGGCGCGCCGCTTGGCCTGGTCCTGGGGTGAATCCTCGCCCTTGATTTCCAGCACCAAGGTCTTGCCGGATTTGAAGCGCACCAAAAAATCGGGGATGTACTTGCGCTTGGTGCCGTTCCACAAATACAGAATGTGAAAGCCCAGGTGGTCGTTCTTTGCCCAGGCGGCCACATCCGGGTGCGTCTCGGCCACGTTGGCGGCGTATTTCTCCCAGCCGCTGTCCACCACGATGTGGCTGATCTGGCTGCGCTGCGTGGGTTCGGCCACGCGGGTGGTGTACCAGGTGCGCATGTCGCGGGTGCTGCCCACGGGGCGCTCGCCGTCAAACACCGCCTCCAGCCGCAAGGTGTTCTGCTCGATCACATAAGCCATCAGGTGCTGAACGATGGCATCCATGTGCATCGAGAACAAAATCCGCTTGCGCAGCGGGTCTTGGTGGAACAGCGACGGGATGTCGATCTTGCCCGATGCCAAAAACGCCTCCACCAGCCGCACCAACTGAAACAGCAGGTATTCCCGCTGGCCTTTGAACTGGTCCTGCAACTGCTCAAACGCTTTCTGCGCCGCCTTGAAAACCAGCCGCTGCAGCCGGAACTCCTCGGGCAGCTTCTCCAGGTCGATGGTGACAATCTGGCTCCAGTCGGCTGCGCCGCCCAGCGCGGGGGCAATGTCCGCGTGCAGCGCCACCTTCGCGGGGTCGATGGTCAGTAGCGGAACCTTGCTCCACTCCACCACCAGCTGCGGGCGCACCACCTGGTCCACCCGCAGGATGTTGGGCCATTTGATCTCGTGCACCTGCCGCTCGGGCAGGGCCTTGATCTGCACGCTGGGTTTGGGCGGTGGGGGTGGCGGCCCGTCGCCGCCGGGCGGCATCGCCACCGACAGCGGCACACCGAAAACGTTGACAAACTCGGGCGCGTACAGGCCCGTTTCCGGGTCGATGTCGTAGGCCACGCGGCGCAGGCCCCGGCCAATCACCTGCTCGCACAGCAACTGGCTGGTAAAGGCGCGCAGGCCCATGATGTGCGTCACCGTCTTGGCGTCCCAGCCCTCCGACAGCATGGCCACCGACACCACGTTCTGCAGGTCTTGCCCCAGCTGGCCGGGCTTGCCCACGGTGTCCACCAGCTCGCGCAGCACTTCTTCCTTCTTGGCGCTGCTGGCCTGCCAACGCTCTTTGTGCGTGGTCGCAATGCGCGCGGCCTGCACGATGCTGCGCAGGCGCGCATCGTAGTCTTTGTCCGCTGACGCCGCTTCGCCCACCTCGGCCTTTTCCAGCACCTTGGAGTCCACCCGCAGCGTGCGGTGGGCATCGTGCAGCTCGGTCCACTGCGCGTGGCCCTTGGTGAAGTAATGTTCCACCCGCGCTGCGGTTTCGGTGCGGTTGCATACCGTCAGCATCACCGGGGGCGACAGGTGCCCCTGCGCCGCCCATTCGGCAGCTGTGGCGCGCCAGTCGGCACCCAGCAACGTGTACGCCTGTTGTACCAGCGCAGGCAGGGGTTCGTGGGCCTCCGCCTTGCGGTTCAGGTCTTCCGCCACATCCGGCTCGCGGTACAGGTGATAGAGCTTGGGGCGCAGCGTTTGCGCGTTGGGCAGGGCATCGTCGCGCACCACCACGCGGGGCGTTTTCACCAGCCCGGCCTCGATGGCATCGTTCAGGCCAAAGTCCGACACCACCCAGGTAAACAGGCCCGCTTCGGTGTTGGTGCGCCCCGTGGGGGCAAACGGCGTGGCCGACAGGTCAAAGCAGCGTGAAATGCGCCGGGTTTTGTGAATGCGGTCCAGCCCCTCCACCCAGCGGGTGGCCTCGTCCAAGTCAATGCCAAACGCCTCGGCATCGGCCTTGCTCACCTTGATGTCGGCGGGCTTGCGATAGGCGTGGTGCGCCTCGTCGTTGATGACCACCAGGTTCTTGGCGTTGGCCAGCGGGCCCAGCACGCGGCGGGTGTAGGCCTCGTCGCTCTCCTTGCCCTTCTTCACCACCGAGCGCTCTTGCTCTTTCAGCGGCATCAGGGTGTGCCAGTTTTCAATCAGGATGTCGGCCCGGTTGAGCTTTTGCCGCAGCGCCTCCGAAGGGCACAGCTCGAACTGGTCGTAGTAGTTGTTCTCATGTCCTGGCATCAGCACCTGCAGGCGCGACTTCACCGTCAGGCCCGGCGCCACCAGAAAAATGGCGCTCGAATACTTGCGCGGCGACTTGGGGTAAGTCAGCGCATTGAGCACCTGCCAGGTGATGATCATCGCCATCACCGTGGTCTTGCCGCTGCCCGTGGCCATCTTGTTGCACAGCCGCTCGAATTCGCCCCCGTCGCCCTGGATGTGAATGCCCTGGCGGTATTCGGGCAGCGCCTCCAGGTGCCAGATCAGCGTTTCGATGGCTTCGAGCTGGCAAAAGTAGAACGGCCATTGGCGGCGCGACACCTTGTCTGCATCCCACCAGTGCTGCAGCAGCCCCAGCGTCACCGCCGTGGTGCCCGGCCAGCCGTCCAGCCGCCACTGGCGCACCCGGTCGCGGATGGTGTCCACCAGCGGGATGGAAACCTGCCGCCGCGTGTTCTCGCGCGTGTCGATGATGTCGTAGCCTGCGGCTCGGCGCGTGGGTTCCAGCCGCAAGGTGCGGTCCGGGTTCTCGGCCCAATACTGCTGGGGCTCGGTGAACGCGCTGTTGATGATCAGAGAGGTGGGCGCAGCCATCAGATCACCACCCGGGTTGATGGCGGGTTCATACCGCGCGCCGCCAGCATGTTGGCCTCCCTGCTTCCAGGGCGAATCCCCACACGGGCGGTTGCCATCCAATGGAACCGTCGATGTCCCTGCGCGGCGCAGGCATCGGTCAGTGCTTTGAGTTGCCGAAATTCCGGTTGATCCAGTTTTCCCTGCAACCAGTCGAGCTTGGCCAAAATGGTCTTGACCTCACCTAGGCTGGACGCCGAATGAGGCTCCACCCATACCGCAAACTCCTGTTTTGCGGGCTTGCGCATCCCAATGCCGAAGTCCCAACGGTTCGCCTCAGGTTCGACCTGCTTGAAAGCCGCGTCCATATCCAGGCTACCCGTGAACCGTGTATCGGCAGTCTTGCCCTCGACGCTGCCGCGGTAGCGGTTTTCTACGGCTGACTTGCCTGGTGCTGCAGTCAGCCCGGCCGCCGTTGCGGCCTTCTCAAAAGCGGACCGCGCAGGCGCTGCGGGTGCTTTGCGGTTTCCTACCTGCTTCTTGGTGCTCATTGCGCGGGGGCCTCCACCTTCGCAGCCGTGTTGCGGCGCTTGGCCTTGGGCTGGCTTTCTGTGCGATTCACCACATCGGCAATCACCTGCCCTGTGCGGCTGGCAAAACCCACCAGTCCGCCCCATTCGGCCTCAGCGGTTTCGTCAGACAAGGGGCTCAGACGGGAAATGTTTTTCACCTCGTTGTCCCGACTGAAGAAGTACACGCGCAAGTCCTTCTTCAGCACGGCTTTGCCCAGTTCGTTGGCATAGCCACCAGCGCGCAGGTTCAATAGTTTGCGTACATCCGATTCTGTGCCGCCCAGCTGTTTGAATTCCTGCAAGGCCCACACCAGATCCAGAACCACCGGCGAGTGGGTGGACAGCACCACCTTGTAGCCACGCTTCATCAGCTCCAGCACCAGCAACAACACCGCCTCGATACCCTGCGGGTGCAGGCCCATTTCGGGCTCCTCGATCACCACCCACTCAATGTCATCGCGCCGGGACGTGCCGCCAGCAGGGCACAGCCAGTACAAGCCCAGCAACAGCGGCGTGAACTCGCGCTGCCCCGCCGACCAGGCGGTGTAGGGCAGCCCTTCCTTGTGCCCCGGCACATTGAGCACCAGGCGCTTGGTGAAATCCTTGGAGTCCACCGCCAGCTTGGCCGTGCCGTACAGGTGCTGCGTGATGGGCTTGCGCAGCGTGTCGTTCAGACGATTGGGTTGCGGAAACAGCTCCCCCTTGGCGCCAAACTCGTTTTGCAGCAGGTCATGCACCGTGTCGCTGAAATAGCGCAGGGTGTACGGGTCGCCATAGTCGAACTGGCCAAAGTTCTGCGTCATGCCGCGCGTCAGGCTCATTACCCGCTGGGCGGGAATGAAGAACAACTTTTCTTCCCGCTGTTTGCCCTTGCTGGGCTTGGCCAGGTCAGGCAACGTGGCCTGCTTGCCGTTCCAGCGCAGTTGCGAGCCGTCCTTGTTCCACGCTGCGGCCATGCCCTTGCCGTAGTAGCCGCCCAGAAAGGCGCCGCTGTCGCCGTTGAACGACACACTGTGGTGCCGGAAGGTGTCGTGGATGTGGTCGCGGTCCAGCACCAGCTTGAGCGTCTGTAAAAAAATGCTCTTGCCCGTGGCCTGCGGGCCGACGATGACCGTGAGGTCGCCAAACACTACATCGGCCGCCTTGATCGGCCCCACCTGTTGCAGGCTCAGGCGGTTGCTTTTACGAACTGCCATCACTGGCCTCCTTGTGTGCTTGCATCCAGCCGCATCACCTTCAGCGACTCAATACCCCGGTCATCCACAATTTTGATCGCCACCATGCGGTTGTCACCGGCCGCAAAGGGCAGCGACACGGTGCCGGTAAACGCCTGCAGCAATTCCGCGTCCAGCTCGGCGCGAATGTCTTTCTTCAGCTTCATCCAGCCCTCGTCCTTGCCCGCCATCGGGAAGAACACCTGGTGCGGGAACAGGCTGCGCCCGTCGTAGTCGGTATCCAGCTGCCAGGCCGCAATCTTGGCCTTGCCGCCCGACACCAGCTCGCCCTTGGCGGTGTCGAAGTAATCAAAGCCATTCACCTCCACCTGCCACAGGCCACCCTCCAGGGCGGAGAGCAGCACATCGGGCTGGCCCATGAGCCAGAAGCTCTGGTTGCTGCTGCGCGCCTTCTTCAGGTCTTCGGTGAGCAGGTCGGTGTTCATCTGCGCCTTCAGCGCGGTGATGCCCTTGAGGGCGTCGATGTCCTTGGCGGCTTCGGGGTCGAAGGCAAAGGCGCAGAACACGATCATCTTGGGGCGGGGGAACAGCTCGCTGGCCTCGTTCAGCGCGCGCTCCACTTGGCGCTGCTCCAGCGCGCCGTGCTCGGGGCCAAAGCTCACCACCACGCGCTCTCCCGTGTCGAGGCTGCCGCTGGCGTGCACGCTGGTGGTGCCGGGCAGCACTTCAAGCTCGGCAAAGCGCAGCATCTGCCCGCCCTTGCCGCGAATGCCGGTTTTCAGCAGCTCGTCGCGCCAGGTGTGCTGGCGGCTGGTGTGGCCGCTGCGGGCCAGGCTCATATCAGCCAAATCGGCCGCTTGCGCTTGCCCTGCTTGCGCAGGCAGCTCCTCAAGTGATAGCACAGTGGGGAAGGGCACCGCCTCCACAGTGAACGGGCCACTCACGCGCAGCTTGGCTTTATCGCGCTCGGGCTGGTCGTACAGGGTTTCGTTGTCGGCATTGGCGGCAATGCTGCGGTCCATCTCGGCCTGCATTTTCTGGCGGGCGGTGTGGAACTGCGCCAGCGGCGCCTGCAAGGCCGCGGGCCAGTCGCTGGGCAGGTCAAAGGGCACCTCCCATTCCTGCAAGTCCTGGCCCTTCTGGCCCAGCACCAGCTTCTGGCCCTTGCGTGCGCCTTCGGTCACGGGGAACTCCAAACCCGTTCGGGCTGAGCCTGTCGAAGCTGCTGCGCCCAGCGCCCCATTCAGCCCAGCCAGCGCCGATGTAATACCCGGGTGCAGCCGCTCGTAAATCGCGTCAATCTCGGCATTGTTGGCAATGCTTTTGAGCGTGACGTGGGGCACGGTTTTGTAGATAAAGCCGCCCCGCAGCCCCTCGTTGGGGTAGCGCAGGGCGAAGTAGTCAAAGCTGGCCGTCATCAGCCGCTGCTTGGCCAGCGTGATGGCCACGCGCGAGGTGTCGCAGGTGATCCAGCGGCGGCCCCATTTTTCGGCGACATAGGCCGTGGTGCCGGAACCGCAGGTGGGGTCCAGAACCAGGTCACCGGGGTCGGTGCACATCAACATACACCGCTCAATGACTTTCTCGTTTGTTTGAACTACATACGTCTTGTCCGCGGCACCAATCAAATCAGTCCATAAATTGGACAATGCAACGGCTGAAAAATCATCTAGAAATCTTTTATATCTAACGCGATTATCAGAAAAAAGAATTCTTCCGGCTCGATCAACACTCGGTATCCTACTTGTGCCGACTTTCCATGAATTTCCCCCTGATGGAAAAACTTTTCCTCTTAAATCAACTGGATCGTTGGGACCATCCTTCTGACTAAATAATGCATTGGAGCTATAAAAACGTGCGCCTTGTCGAGAATCAGAATTTAATTTTTTTCTCGACGTAATTCGCCCATCTGGGAGTTGCGCATATGCAAAATCTTCCTCTGCGTCAGGTGTACGTAGCTCATAAAGCGGTCGAAATTTTGCTTTCGCTGCGTCTTTATTTGCAGAATACCAAATCACATATTCGGAAATTGGAGGAACAAAATCTCCGGTTTGGCTGCCTTTCTTAGTAAAAGTGAATATAACGATAAAATTCTCAGCGCCATATATTTCATCCATCAAATTACGGACAAGATGTAAGTTCTCATCTGAAATTTGCACAAAAACACTGCCCGATTCACTCAGCAACTCCCGCGCCAACAATAGGCGGTCGCGCAAATAGGTCAGATATGAGTGAATCCCAAGCTCCCATGTGTCGCGAAACGCTTTGATCATTTCTGGCTCGTGAGTCAAATCAGCATCTTTCCGATCGTCCACTTTGCGTTTGCCCACGAAGGGCTGGAAGTTGCTGCCGTACTTGATGCCATAGGGCGGGTCGATGTAAATCATCTGCACCTGCCCGGCCATTCCTTCCTTGTGCAGCAGGCTGTTCATCACCAGCAGGCTGTCGCCAGCCACCAGCCGGTTGGCCCAGCCGCGGTCGTGTTTGTAGAAGTCCAGGGCAGAGCGCAGGGGCACGTTCTCGAACGGGGCCTCAAACAGGCCGGGTTGGTAGAAGTTAGGGTGTTTTTGGCCTCCATCCTTTGCCCGGCTTGCGCCACCAGCTATTGATTTGCTAGCGTTCTGGCGCTTGCCCACGCTGCTCAAGATGCTCATGGCGTCGATGCGTTCGTGCACATGCAGGCTCACGGTGTCCACCTCGAAGCTGGTGCGCTCGGCCTTGCCCGTCCATTGCAGGTAGGGCGCGCCCATGCGTTGCAGGGTTTGCAGCGCGTGGCGCATGGCGGCGGGGTCGTTGCCAGCCAGGGCGTCGGCTATCAAGGCGTCGGCCTGGGCGCGGGCGCTGTCAAATTGCAGGGCGGGGTCGAGGTGCGGGTCGTAGGCCCAGGCGGTTTTGGGCTGTTCGGGGTCGCTTTCGGTGTTGACCAGGCCCACTTCGGGGTTGTTTTTGCGCCGGTCGGGGTGGCGGTAGGCCAGCACCTGGGCGTCGCCGGTGTCGGGTTGCGCAGGGGTGGGTTTGGCTTTGGCGGCTTTGGGTGGCTTGGGCGTTGCCGCCGGGGCGGGTGGGGTGGGGGCGTCGAGCGCAAAGTCGGGCCGCTGCGCGCCTGTGGCCCGGGCGGTGGCGCCGCCGCGCCCTTTGCCTTTGACGGCCAGGCCTGCAGCCACCAGCGCTTCGCGCGCGGTTTTGAAGTCGTCTTCGGTGGCGGGCGGCTGGCGGCCTGCCTGCTGGGCAGCGGTCAGAAACTGATCCAGCAACGTGATGTTGCCCACGGTGCTGTGGTCTGCTGGCAGCAGGCTGAGCAACAGCGTTTGAAGCTGTTGTTGTTCGTTGTTCATTCGCCCCGTCCCCTCTGTGCTCGATAAGGGGGGAGTTATAGCAGGGCAAGGGGCCGATATCCGGCGGCGGGCAGGCGCCCGGCATCAAACGCTGCAAGGGTCGTTGACCGATGGCTATTTGTGGTGGGTACAATACCCACCATGAACAGCAGAGACCTGATCAAGCAGTTGGAAGCAGATGGCTGGGTTCTGCGTGGCGCCAAAGGCAGCCACCATGTCTTTGTCCATCCGGCCAAGCCCGGCCACATCAGCGTCCCGCATCCCAAAAAAGACCTGGGTGTCGGGTTGCTGCAAAAACTACGCAAGCAAGCAGGTCTGCGTTGATAGGAGTAGCACCATGAAATTCATCATTGCCATTGAACCTGGAACGGAATCGACAGCCTGGGGTGTCGCCGTGCCCGATCTGCCCGGCTGCTTTTCTGCGGGCGACACGCTGGATGAGGCGATGGACAATGCGCGCGAAGCCATTGATCTGCATGTGGAAACCCTGATCCAGGATGGTCTGGACGTTCCAGCTGCCCGCCCGCTGTCGGTGCTGCAGGCCGACCCCGAATATGCCGGTTGGGTGTGGGCCGTGGTGGACGTTCCGGTCGAAAAGTACCTGGGGCCGGCCGAGAAAATCAACATTACGGTGCCACGCCTGGTGCTGGCGCGCATTGACGACTACGCAAAAGCCCACGGCATGAGCCGAAGCGGCTTTCTGGTGGAAGCGGCGCGCTCGGCTATGCATGCTTGATACAAGCGGTGGCCTGCCCGGAGGGACTCGAACCCCCGACCTATAGCTTAGAAGGCTATTGCTCTATCCAGTTGAGCTACGGGCAGCCGGTGCATCGGTGCCGGCGCGGCAGCGGTGGGGCTGCAGGCTGGTGGCGCGATGGCGAAGCCCGCCATCATACCTGCCCGCAACCCTGTGGCGGGCCGTTACGGGAGGTCTTCGAACACCAGGCTGGGCGTGGTCATGACGCGGGCCATGTCTTGCACCCGGTCGATGAGGCGGTGGGTGAAGTAGCTGTAGGGCGTGTCGGGCTCCAGCGCGGCCATGGCCAGGGGGGCCAGGGTCTGGTTCAGGGGCACGTAGTAGCTGCCTGCGGGCACGTCGATGGCGCTGCGTTGCAGGGTCACCTGGGGGTGGGCGCTGGTGCCCTGTGGGGCGTCCTGGTAGGTTTCGGCCAGCAGCGAGCCAGTTTCGGCCACGCGCAGTACCTGCAGGCCCAACAGGCGCAGGCGCTCCACAACGGCACTGGATTCGGGGGCCAGCCAGTAGCCGCAGGGGCGGGCGCGCTGCGTGAGGGTGCGCAGGGTGAGCGACGAGTTCCAGTCCACGCGCAGCACCTGGTCGGCACCGGTGTCGGGGTGCAGCAGGGTCATCTCACGCTGCCCGGGGGTCTGGGCGGCGTTCAGCACGGCCTTGTCGCGGCAGGCCTGGGCGATGGTGTCGCGGGTGATGTAAGAGCGCACCTGCTCCAGGCTGCTGGCGCGTTCGACCGTGCTGCGCAGGGCGCTGCTGATGGCGGTGATGTGCGTGTGCACGCGGCGCTGGATGTGGTTGCGGCCAATGCCGACGCCCCGGGTGTGCACCTCCAGGCTGATGGCGTTCTTCAGGCTCTGCACGTTGCGGCTGGTGTCGGGCTGCACGCCGCCCATCGACATGGCCATGTCGTCGGGGCGGGGGGATGTGGTGTGAAACCACTCGGTGCTCAGGCCCTGGTCTTTGAGGGCGCGCACCATCGGGTCGTGGTACCACTCTTTCGATGACTTGGTCAGAAACTCGTGCAGGTTGGGCGTGGTGGCGTATTGCAGCAGGGCGTCGTGCCGCTGCAGGCCGTTGTACTTCTGCAGAAACAGGCCGGCCACGGTGAATTCGCGCGCGTCCAGCACCAGGGTGGGGCGGTAGTCGCGGGTCAGCGCGGCAATCACGCGGGCTTCGGGGGTGGACAGCAGCAGGTGGTCGGCGTCCAGGTCCACGCCGTTGGCGGTGGTGCGGGTGCCTGCATCGGCCCCGTCGGGGTTGGCCCGGGGCACGATGATGACGTTGATCTTGTCCAGCAAGGGCTCCAGCAGGCCGTGCGCCAGTTCTTCGGCCACCACCAGCAGGGCTTCGCTGCCGGCGGGTTCGTCACCGTGTTGCTGACCGATCAGCAACACCGTGGGGCGTCGGCTGCTCAGCAGGGTTTCGGGGTCGGTGTTGCGGGCGCGGGTCAGCACCAGCGCGGAAATGGGGGTGCCGCGCTGCGATGGACCCAGGCGCAGCAGGCGGGCTGCCGTGCCGTTGTCGGATGGGGCCTGGGCCAGGCGGTCGAGCCACTGGTCGATTTCGCCGTTGCTGGTGAAGGCGCGGCGGTTATCGTGCAGGCCGGGGGTGTTGTAGCGGACGTTGGGCTCAGGAAAGCGCGCAGCCACTGCCGCGCTGTAGGGCAGGTCTTGCAGCGTGCCTGCCTGCGGGGGCGAGGGCATGGCAATGGGTTGCGCTGCGGGCACCGGTGTCGCCACCACCGGGGGCAGAGGCGCCAGCACAGCGCCGGGGCGGGGCGCGCCCAGTGGGGGCGGCACCACCACGCCGCGCTGCGGCTGGGGTGCCGGCGCCGTGCGGGCCGGCCAGGGAGGCAGGGGGGTGGTGCTGCAGGCGGCCAGCACCAGGGCCGTCAGGGCGGCAGGGTAAGCCCAGTGGCGGCCAATGCGCGGTGCGCGCGACAACGCCAGGGCCGGGTGCGGCGTGGTACCAAAAGGGTGGGGCATGGTCAGGGTGCTTTCAGCCGGAAGTGCCTGGCGCGCTGAAACGGTGCGGGCCAAGGCAGGGCGCGATATTACCGGCAGAGAATGTCGGCCGTTGTCAGCGCAGAGGCCATGTTGAGAGTCACGCCGAAGGCGTTGCG
>DMZZ01000057.1:20941-21660 GCA_003484805.1 Comamonadaceae bacterium
GCCATGCCTGTGCCCCGGTGCGCTTTACCGGTTGTAGGAGCCGCCGCGCGAGCCGCCGCCGGGGCCACGCGAGCCACCGCCACCGCCGCCACCACCGTATCCACCACCACCACCGCTGCGGCCACCGCCGCCATAACCACCGCCTCCACCGCTGCGGCCACCGCCACCACCGCCACGGCGGCCGCGTTCGGTCATGCTGTCCACGCTGGTGCGCATGGGGTCCGGCTGGCTGGCACGGCCGCTGCCATGGCGTGGGCCGATGCCAATGTTGCCGAGCTGCGTGCCCAGGTGGGCGTTCTCGCTGCGAGGCTGGCTGTCGTCGAAACGGCGATTTCCGCCATTACCGCCGCCATTGCCTGCACCAGCGGGACCGCCGCGGCGGCGGCCACCGGCCGTGTTCTGCGGACGTTGCTGATCACGTGGACCGGCAGTACGGCCTGCATTGCCTGCGTTGCCGCCGCGGCCCCCGCTGCCGTTCTGACCCCCGGCGCGCTGCTGGCCTTCGCCCTGGCCACCGCCTTGGCGCGAACCGCGCTGGCCGCCAGTGGCCGCCTTGTTGGTGCGGATGCGCTCCATCATCTCCTGGCGTGCCGCCTTGGCCGCCGCCTGCATGACTTCGCGGCTGGGCGGCTTGCCCGCGCCGCCCCAGATGGTCTGGCGGCCTATGGCGATGGGTTCGGCCACTTCGCCGTCGTCGGGGCCGAAGCCTTCAATGACCT
>DMZZ01000293.1:0-6603 GCA_003484805.1 Comamonadaceae bacterium
GATGCGGGTGCGGGTGAGCAGCAGCCAGACCGACAGCAGCATGAGCAGCGCCACCAGCATGATGAACGAGCGCGATTTGGGGAACCGCGTGTCATACAGGGTGAACAACGGGCCCTGCAATTGCTCGGGCAGCCCGTAGGGCACCGTGGAGCGGCCCCAGACGAGCTGCACCAGCTCCAGAATGAGGTAGGACAGGCCAAACGTCACCAGCAGCTCGGGCACATGGCCAAACTTGTGCACGCGGCGCAGGCTGTAGCGCTCGAACAGCGCGCCCAGGGCGCCAATGGCCAGAGGGGCCAGCACCAGCGCCGGCCAGAAGCCCACCAGACCGGAGATGGTGTAGGCAAAGTAGGCACCCAGCATGTAAAAGCTGGTGTGCGCGAAATTGAGCACGCCCATCATGCTGAAGATGAGTGTGAGACCCGAGCTGAGCATGAACAGCAGCAGGCCATAGCTCACGCCGTTGAGCGTGGACATCACGAAAAATTCAAGATTCATTGAAATTCTTCATTTCTAGGTCAAAAAAAGAGGCCCGAGGGGCGTCGGGCCTCCTGCGTTCAAAAAGCGACCTCAGGAAGGACGCTTCATCTGGCACGAAGTGGGCGTGCTGGCCACATAGGGCTCGTAGTACTTCACGGGAACGAAGGTGTAGCCCGTGCTTTCGGAGTCGAGCGGGTTCTTGCCGCCGGCTTTTTCCCACTTGGAGACAAACAGGCCCTGTTGCAGCTGGTGGTCGGTCTTGCGCATCTCGACTTCACCATTGAAGCTCTTGAACTTCATGCCTTCGAGGGCCGCAGCCACCTTGACGGGGTCGGTGGACTTGGTCTTGGCAAAAGCCTCGGTCAACATGGTGAAGGCGTGGTAGACCGCGCCCGTGTACATGTCATCGCCGAACTTCTTCTTGTAGTCCACCACGATCTGGTTCAGCGGGCCAGGCAGGTTCATGTGGGCATAGGCCACCATGTACACGCGGCCGGCCGCAGCGGCGCCCATCGCGGTGGGGCTGCCCGTCACGGAACCGTAGTAGGTGTAGAAGTTGACGTTGTTCAGGCCCGCATCGTTGGCCGCCTTGATGAGCAGCGCCAGGTCGGAACCCCAGTTGCCCGTGATCACGCTGTCGGCGCCCGAGGCCTTGATCTTGGCAATGTAGGGCGAGAAGTCGCGCACCTGGGCCAGGGGGTGCAGGTCGTCGCCGACGAACTGCACGTCGGGGCGCTTGCGCTTCATGATTTCCTTGGCGAACTTGGAAACCTGATGGCCGTGCGAGTAGTTCTGGTTGATCAGGTAGACCTTCTTGACTTCAGGAAGGTCCTTCATGTAGGTGGTCAGCGCTTCCATCTTCATGGAAGTGTCTGCATCCAGGCGGAAGTGCCAGTAGCTGCACTTGCTGTTGGTCAGGTCCGGATCCACTGCGGCATAGTTCAGGAACACCACTTCCTTGCCGGGGTTGCGGGCGTTGTGCTTTTCCAGCGCGTCGATGATGGCCAGCGCAGGGCCGGAGCCGTTGCCCTGCACCACATAGCGTGCACCCTGGTCCATGGCCGAGCGCAGCGCGCTGGAGGTTTCCTGGGGGCTGAGCTTGTTGTCGATGCCGATGATCTCGAACTTCACGCCGGCAGCGTTCTTTTTATTGAACTCCTCGGCGATGAACTGGAAGCTCTTGAGCTGGTTCGTTCCCACGGCCGCCATCAGGCCGGACAGCGGGTCGAGCCAGGCAATCTTGACGGTCTCGCCTTTTTGAGCAAAAGCGCCGCCAGCGCTCGCCAGGATTACGGAAGCAGCTACAGCCTTGATAGCAAATTTCATTTTTCAGTCTCCAGTTAAATCAACATTCGCAGCGTACAGTGTTGCGGTGCGTCATCGCTCAGGGATTGCCCCTAGCCCCTATCACACACGCGACTGCTGCGGCGCCCCCTGCGCCGCAGCTGCGTTCATTACAGGCCCGGAAGCTTGTAATCCTTGAGCTGCTCGCGCAGCCGCGTCTTGAGCATCTTGCCGGTGGCGCCCAGCGGAATGGCGGCCACAAACACCACATCGTCCGGAATCTGCCACTTGGCCGTCTTGCCTTCGTAGAACTGCAACAGCTCCTCACGGGTGACTTCGGCGCCGGGCTTGCGGGTGACGGCCACGATCGGGCGCTCGTCCCACTTGGGGTGCGGCATGCCGATGCAGGCCGCCATGGCGATGGCCGGGTGGCCCATGGCGATGTTCTCGATGTCGATGGAGCTGATCCATTCGCCGCCCGACTTGATCACGTCCTTGCTGCGGTCGGTGATCTGCATGAAGCCGTCCGCATCAATGGTGGCCACGTCGCCGGTGGGGAACCAGCCCCGGCCCTGCGCGTCCTGGATGAGGGGGCTCTCTCCCTTGTAATAGGTGTCCAGGATCCACGGACCACGCACCAGCAGGTCGCCGTAGGTCTTGCCATCCCAGGGCAGTTCCTTGCCATTGCCATCGACAATCTTCATGTCCACGCCGTAGATGGCGCGCCCCTGCTTCTGGCGGATCTTCATCTGCTCGTCCTTGGACAGGCCGAGCTGCTTGTTCTTGAGCGTGCACAGGGTGCCCAGCGGGCTCATCTCGGTCATGCCCCAGGCGTGCAGCACTTCCACGCCGTACTCTTCCTGGAAGGCGGTGATCATGGCGGGCGGACAGGCCGAGCCACCGATCACAGTGCGCCTGAGCGTGCTGAACTTCAGGCCGCCGGGCTTCATGTGGCCCAGCATCATCTGCCAGACCGTGGGCACGCCTGCAGCGTAGGTGACCTTTTCGGCCTCGATCAGTTCGTAGATCGACTTGCCGTCCATGGCCGGGCCGGGGTAGACCAGCTTGCAGCCCGTGAGCGCGGCCGAATACGGAATGCCCCAGGCGTTGACGTGGAACATGGGCACCACGGGCAGCACAGCGTCGCGTGCCGACAGGCACATCACATCGGGCAGCGCCGCCGCGTAGGCATGCAGTGTGGTCGAACGGTGGCTGTACAGGGCGGCCTTGGGGTTGCCCGTAGTGCCGCTGGTGTAGCACATGCTCGACGCGGTGTTTTCGTCGAACACCGGCCAGGCGTAGTCGGCCGTCTGGGCGCCAATCCAGGTTTCGTAGCTGGTCAGGCCGGGAACACCGCTGTCGGCGGGCAGCTTGTCGGCATCGCACAGGGCCACCCACTTCTTCACCGTGGGGCACTTGGCATGCACGGCCTGCACCAGGGGCAGGAAGGTCAGGTCGAAGCAGAGAATCTGGTCTTCGGCGTGGTTGACGATCCAGGCGATCTGCTCGGGGTGCAGGCGCGGGTTGATCGTGTGCAGCACACGGCCCGATCCGCTCACGCCGAAATACATCTCCATGTGGCGGTAGCCGTTCCAGGCCAGCGATGCCACGCGGTCACTGAACTGCAAGCCCTCGCGGTCCAGAGCATTGGCCAGCTGGCGCGAGCGGGCGGCCAGGTCCTTGTAGGTGTAGCGGTGGATGTCGCCTTCCACGCGGCGCGAGACGATTTCGCCATCGCCATGGTGGCGCTCGGCAAATTCGATCAACGACGAAATCAGCAATGGCTGACTCTGCATCAAACCCAGCATGTGTGCTCCTTTATCAATGCCTGAAAACAAAACCTCTCCATCCTAGCGGGTGAACTTCTCACCTTTGCCAATGATGGTCAAATCCACAAAACGCGACCCTTGGCGCACGCCCTTGCCGTAATCCACCTCGAACCCGCCCAGGTCGAAATGCCTCAGGGATTCGAGCGCCTGCAAAAACCGGGTACGCGTCAGATCCTTGCCCGCGCGGCGCAGCCCCTCCACCAGCACCTTGGCGTTCAGGTAGGCCTCCAGGCCGATGAACGACACGTTGTTCTCGAAGCCGCCCTTCTGCAGCGCCGCGCGGTATTCACGCGCCAGCGGCATGCTCTGACTCCAGGGGAATGGCACCACAGAAGTCACCACGACGCCCACACCGTCTGCCCCCAGGGCGCGCAGCGTGGCCTGGGTGCCCATGACAGACAAGGTGTAGAAACGCGCGCCCCGGCTGAGCTTGCGGTAGGTCTTGATGAACGAGACCGTGGGCGCACCGGCCGTAATCATGATGATGGCATCGGGCTCGGTGGCCCCGAGGGCCGCCACGGCCTGCTGCACATCAGACGAATCGGCCTGAATGGATGCATCCGAATGCAGCTTGAGCCCGCGCTTATCCATCGACTTGCGCACTCCGGCCAGGCCGTCCTTGCCAAACCCGTTGTTCACCCACAGCACCGCAATGCGCGGCACGCCCAGGGTGGTGAGGTGCTGCACCAGCTTCTCGGCCTCGTCGCCATAGCTGGCGCGGATGTTGAACACATGGTCCAGACCCGGCGCGCGCACCAGCTCGGCACCCGTGAAGGGAGAGATCAGCGGCACGGGCGGGTTTTCCTTGGCCAGCATCGGCAGGATGGCCGCCACGTTGGCCGTGCCCGTGAGGTTGCACAGGGCAAAGACGCCGTCCTCGGCCATCATCTTGCCCACGTTCTTCACGGTATTGTCGGGCTTGTAGCCATCATCGAGCGTGACCACACGGATGCGCCGACCATGCACGCCGCCCTGGGCGTTCACAGCGTCAAAAAACACCTTGGTCGCATTGACCATATCGGGCGCCATTTCGGCCAGCGGGCCGCTCAAATCCAGGGATTGGCCGAGCACGATTTCATTGTCCGTGACACCCGGGCTGGCAGCATGGAGCGCGCCCCAGGGTGCCAGCGCGGCAGCACCCAGTGCGCTCAGAAAAGCCCTTTTCTTCAGCATGTGTCACTCCTTGATTCAGCCGCCACGGATTTCCGGACGCCCATGGAAAAGCCGTCGCAGTGTGCGCGGCCACAGAGCAATTTCCAACACCTGTCGTTTGTTTGACATTTGCCACGGGTTTTCCCGAGTAAAAGTTCTGCGCGCAGCGACAATCAATGCATGTTTGGCCCCACCTCCCCCACCGAACGCTTCATTGCTTCCCAACGCTGGTTCTCCGGCCTTCCAGCGGAACTGCAGGAACAGGTACGAAGCAGCGTCTATGCCATCGAGGGCGCCAAGGGCGATGTCATGATGGCGGCCGGCACCACCGTGGAGGGCTGGCATGCTGTGCTTTCAGGCCTGGTGATGCTGCGCAGCCCCGCGTGCCAGGGGCGCGCCTCAGCCTTTATCGGCATTCCCGACGGCGACTGGTTTGGCGAGGGCTCGGCCATGCTGCCCGAACCACGCAAATACGACGTGGTGGCGCTTCGCCCCACGCAGATCCTGTGCCTTCCTCTGCCCCTGTTTACCACCCTGCGCGACACCAGCCTGGCATTCAACCAGTTTTTGGTACAGCTTTTTAACGTACGGCTGGGCCAGGCCATGACCATCGTCGAGGCCGGGCGCATGCGTTCGCCCGAGCACCGCGTGGCGCTGTACCTCAGCCGTACGTTCTGGCGCAACACACGGCACATCAACCTCACGCAGGAAGAACTGGGGCAACTGGCCGGGCTGTCACGCCAGACCGTCAACCGCGTGCTGCGCTCACTGGCGGCAGCGGGCATCGTGTCGCTGGATTTCGGACGCGTGATCATCTTGGACGATGAGGCGCTCAACGCGCACCTGGCGGCCACTGCCACCAGTTGAACCGTCTGCATCGCCGGCTCGACACTCACCGAAGAACCGTCTCTGCCGATTTGCTCAGCCGGATAGCCCTGCAGCGCACGTGCCTTGGGGTCTGCAGGACAATGGCCACATGAATCTTCCTGCCAACCCTTGGGGCCAGGGCGATAGCGGTCTGGCCTGGCGCAACAGCTTTGCCGCGCTGGGCCCGGCGTTTTACACGCGCCAGGAACCCCTGCCCCTGCCTGCGCCCTACTGGGTGGGCACCAGCGCCAGTCTGGCCCGTGAACTCGGCCTGGACGCCGACTGGCTGGCGTCTGACACCGCCCTGCACGCTTTCAGCGGCAACACCGTGCTGCCCGGCAGCGAACCGCTGGCCAGCGTTTACAGCGGGCACCAATTTGGTGTGTGGGCAGGGCAATTGGGCGATGGCCGGGCCCTCCTGCTGGGGGAACTGCAAACGCCGCAAGGCCCGATGGAGCTGCAGCTCAAGGGCAGCGGACTGACGCCGTATTCACGCATGGGCGACGGCCGCGCCGTGTTGCGTTCGAGCATCCGCGAGTTTCTGTGCAGCGAAGCCATGCACGCCCTGGGCATCCCCACCACGCGGGCCTTGTGCATCACGGGCTCGCCCGAGCCGGTGCGCCGCGAGTCCATCGAAACCGCCGCCGTGGTCACGCGCGTGGCGCCGAGCTTCATCCGCTTCGGGCATTTCGAGCATTTCGCCGCGCGCGGGCAATTAGACGAACTGCGCCAACTGGCCGACTACGTGATCGAACGCCACTATCCCGAATGCCTCGAAGGCGCGGGCTTCGACGGCAACCGCTACGCGGCGCTGCTGCAGGCCGTGAGCGAGCGCACCGCCGCCCTGGTGGCGCAATGGCAGGCCGTGGGGTTTTGCCATGGCGTGCTCAACACCGACAACATGAGCATCCTGGGGCTGACCATCGACTACGGGCCTTTCCAGTTCCTCGACGCCTTCGACCCCGACCACATCTGCAACCACAGCGACCAC
>DMZZ01000293.1:6667-7007 GCA_003484805.1 Comamonadaceae bacterium
TGGGGCTGACCACGGCGCACGATGGCGATGACACCCTGATCGACGGCCTCCTGCACCTGATGGCCGACAACGCGGTGGACTATCCCATCTTCTGGCGGCGCCTGACGCACGCGGTGGCTTCTGGCGATTTCGAGCCGGTGCGCGACCTGTTTGCCGATCGGGCCGGTTGGGACCGCTGGTTGCTCTCATTTCAAGAGCTATCAGCGCTTACTGGAAGGGCGCAAGAGGCCAATTTGATACTAAAAACCAATCCCCGCTACGTGCTGCGCAACCACCTGGGTGAGCAGGCCATCCGTGCAGCCCAAGAAGGGAATTATTCCGAAGTGCATGCACTCCAACT
>DMZZ01000157.1:0-1836 GCA_003484805.1 Comamonadaceae bacterium
GGTGCAGCAGGTGCAGCAGGTGGCGCGGCCCCCGGTGCCATGGCACCCGGGTTCAGCGGTGTGATGGGGCTGTTCAGCCAGCCGAAGAGGCCGCCGCTGCCCGATTCGCTGGCCGCAGGGGGAGCGGCAGGCTCGGCGGAGGGCGTGGGCGCAGCGGTCGGCTGTGCGGGCGCGGGGCCCTCGGGCGACGGCGCAGGAGTGGGTTTCTTCTTGAAAAAACTGAACATTGGCGGGTTCGTAGAATCACTGCATTCTATGAAACGCGCATTCCCCCTTCTGGGCCTCCTGGCCTGCCTCGTTGCGGGGGCTGCCACCGCGCAGCCTGCCCGCGCCCCTCAACCCTCCGCCAAGGGCGCCTCTGCGGCCCCGGCTGCGGCCCTGCCCGCGCCGGTAGCNNGCGCCCACGGCGGTGCACATGGTGTGGCTGCGTGTGGGGGCGATGGACGAGGTCGATGGCACCTCGGGCGTGGCCCATGTACTGGAGCACATGATGTTCAAGGGCTCCCAGGTCGTGCCGCCGGGCGAGTTTTCGCGCCGTGTGGCGGCACTGGGCGGCACCGAGAACGCCTTCACCAGCCGTGACTACACCGGCTACTACCAGCAGATTCCCGCGCACCGGCTCGAAGACGTGATGCGCCTGGAGGCCGACCGCTTCGCCCACAACCAGTGGCCCGACGCCGAGTTTCGCAAGGAGATCGAGGTGGTCAAGGAAGAGCGGCGCCTGCGCACCGAAGACCAGCCGCGCGCCTTGCTGTGGGAGCAGCTCAGCGCCGCCGCCTTCACCGCCTCGCCCTACCGCCGTCCGATCGTCGGCTGGATGAGCGACCTGGACGCCATGACGCCCGAGGATGTGCGCCAGTTCCACCGCCAGTGGTATGTGCCGGGCAACGCCGCCGTGGTGGTGGCGGGCGATGTCGATGTGCAGCAGGTGCGCGCGCTGGCCGAAAAGTACTACGGCAGCATCCCGGCGCGTGCCCTGCCCGAGCGCAAGCCGCGTACCGAACCGCCGCAGCGCGGTCTGCGGCGCATTGCCGTCAAGGCGCCCGCCGAGCAGGCCTATGTGGCACTGTCGTTTCGCGTGCCGGGCCTGTCTTCGGCCGATGCACCGACGGCCGACGACCGGGATGCGCTGGCGCTGGTGGTGCTCTCGGCCGTGCTCAGCGGCTACGACGGAGCGCGGCTGGAGCGCGCGCTCAGCCAGGGGCCGCAGCGCGTGGCCGACAGCGCGGACAGCTCGGCCTCGGTGGTGGGCCGGGGGCCGGCGCAGTTCGTGCTGACGGGCGTGCCCGCCAAAGGCAAGACCGCGCAGCAGGTGGAAGACGCCCTGCGCGCCGAAGTGGCGCGCATCGCCCGCGATGGCGTGACCCCGGCCGAGCTGGAACGCGTGAAAACCCAGTGGGTGGCCAGCAAGGTGTATGGCCGCGATTCGCTGCACAGCCAGGCCAGCGAGCTGGGCAGCTACTGGGTGCAGGGCTTTGCGCTGGACGCCGAAGACCGCATCCTTGCGCAGTTGCGCACCGTCACGCCCCCGCAGGTGCAGGCGGTGGCGCAGCGCTATTTTGGCGACGACCAGCTCACCGTGGCCACCTTGCTGCCGCAGCCGCTGGCCACTGCCGCGCCGCGCACCCCTGCGGCGTCGGCGGCCACCAGCCCCCGCCATTGAAACCGAACCACGGTCCAACAATATGAATGCTATTAAATGGATAGCTGCTCGCGCTTTATTGGTAAGCGCTGGAGTGGTTTTTTATTCACAATCTGCCTGGGCGCTGCTGCCCATCCAGCACTGGACAGAGCCCAGCGGGGCGCGGGTCTGGCTGGTGCAAAGCCCGGCCATTC
>DMZZ01000157.1:1974-3377 GCA_003484805.1 Comamonadaceae bacterium
GTGCACCTGGCTGCACGCCAGATGGCCGAACCCTCCTGGCCGCAGGACGTGTGGGAGCGCGAGCGTGCGCGCTGGAGTGCCGCGCTGCGCGAGGCCGACACGCGCCCCGGCACGGTGGCGGGCAAGGCCTTTGCCGCAGCGGTGTATGGCACCCACCCGTACGGGCAGCGCGCCACCGAGGCGTCCCTGGCGCGCATCCAGGTGGCCGACATGCAGAAGTTCCATGCCCGTTACCTGGACGTGTGCCGTGCGCGCGTGCACATCGTGGGCGCGGTCGAGCGCGCACAGGCTCGCCTGCTGGTGGCGGCCTTGCTCTCGCGGCTGCCCGCTGCCAGTCGCTGCGAGCCTCTGCCCGCCGTGCCCGAGGTGGAACCCCTGACCGCCCCTGTGCAGAAAGACATTGCCTTCACGGCCGCGCAGTCGCATGTGCTCATCGGCCAGCCCGGCTTCAAGCGCAGCGACCCGGATTTTCTCGCGCTGCTGGTGGGCAACCACATCCTGGGTGGCGGTGGCTTTGTCTCACGCCTGACGGAAGAGGTGCGCGAGAAGCGCGGCCTGAGCTACAGCGTGTACAGCGGCTTCGCCCCCGGGCTGCACGCNNGAGCGCTTTGTCGCTGAAGGGCCGACCGAGGAAGAACTGCGCGCCGCCAAGGACAACCTGGTCGGCGGCTTTGCGCTGCGCATCGACAGCAACCGCAAATGGCTGGGCCAGGTGGTGAACATTGCCACCAACGGCCTGCCGCTCGATTACCTGGAAGGCTGGACGAAGCGCGTCGAAGCCCTCACTGTGGCTGACATCCGCGCCGCCATGGGGCGCAAGCTCCAGCCCGCGCGCATGGTCACCGTGGTGCTGGGGGCACAGCCATGAGCCGGCGCCTCACGCCCGCACAGGCGGCCGCCGCCATGCGCCAACCGCCTGCGGCCGCTGCTGCTGCGGCTCCCAAGACATCCAAAAAGCCGCCGGCGCCGCAGGGCACGGGCGAGGTGCGCATCATTGGCGGCCAGTGGAAGCGCACGCGCTTGCCCGTGCCGCAACTGCCTGGCCTGCGCCCCACGCCCGACCGTGTGCGCGAGACGCTGTTCAACTGGCTGGGCCAGGACCTGACCGGCTGGCGCTGCCTGGATGCCTTCGCCGGCACCGGCGCGCTGGGTCTGGAGGCGGCCTCGCGCGGTGCGGCCAGCGTGCAACTGGTCGAGCAGGATGCGGGCCTGGTCGCGCGGCTGGGCCAGTTGTGCCAGCGCCTGCAGGCCAGAGCCGTGCAGGTGCGGCGCGGCGACGGCATGGCGGCGCTGCAGCAGTGCGCGCCGGCCAGCCAGGACCTGATCTTTCTCGACCCGCCGTTCGAAAGCCCGCTGTTCCAGCCCGCGCTGCAGGCCGCCGCCCGTGCGCTGGCACCCAAGGG
>DMZZ01000157.1:3587-8350 GCA_003484805.1 Comamonadaceae bacterium
CACCACAAGAAAACCCTGTTCACCCTGGACGAGCGCATGGACATGGCCCGCGAGGCGCTGCGCGACTGCCCGCAGGTGAGCGTGGAACCCTTCGAGGGCCTGGTGACCGAGTTCACCGCCGCGCGCGGTGGCACGGCCATGGTGCGTGGCCTGCGCTCGGGCACCGACTTCGACTACGAATTCCAGCTCGCGGGCATGAACCGCGCGCTGATGCCACGCATCGAGACGGTGTTCCTCACGCCCAGCAGCCAGTACCAGTTCATCAGCAGCACGCTGGTGCGCGAAATCGCCACGCTGGGGGGGGATGTGACGCAGTTCGTCTCGCCCGTGGTGCACCAGCATCTGATGCGTAAACTGGGCCGCACGGCATCGGCCTGAGCCGGCCCTATCGTTTCAGCCGGCGGTGGCCTGCGCCACCAGGTCGTGCACGAAGCGCAGTTTGCGCAGCGCGCCCGGTGACAGGGCGAACGGGTAGGCGTCCTGCTGGCCCAGGCTGCGGTTCAGGCTGTTGAGCAGCAGGGTCAGCGGCACCCACTGGCGGACCATGGTGTCGAAGCCCGGTGCGGGCGCGCCGAACGGGTCGGCCACATGTTCGCGCGGGGGCGCCGGGGTGCGGGTTTCGGGCACGCTCAGGCCCGTGGCATAGGCCGCAGCGGTTTCCAGCAAATCCACCATGTGCAGGTAGTGTGCCCAGGTTTCGGCCCAGTCTTCCCAGGGGTGTGCGGCAGCGTAGGCGCTCACATGCTGCAGGCTCCAGTCGGTGCGGGCGGGCAGGGTGTAGTGCGCCTGCAGTGCGGTGGCGTAATCCTGCCGCTCGTCGCCGAACACGGCGCGAAATGAGTCCAACCGCCCGCCATCCCGCACCAGCCGGTCCCAGTAAAAGTGCCCCGATTCGTGCCGCAGGTGGCCGATCAGCGTGCGGTAGGGTTCGTGCAGGGCCACGCGCAGGCGGGCGCGCTCGTCGTCGTCGGCCTCGGCCACGTTGAGCGTGATGGTGCCACTGTGGTGGCCGGTGACGATGGAGGGCCCACCGGGCATGTCGGCCAGAAAGGCGTATGCCGGGCCGGCACTGGCGGGCGCCAGCTCGTCCGTGGACTGCAGGCCGAGCCGCGCCAGGGTGTAGAAGAGCTGCCGCTTGGCGCCCTCGATGCGTGCCCAGCGCAGGCGGTGCAGTGGTTCGGAGAGGTCGGGCAGCCGCTGCGTCTGGCGGCAGGCCACGCACAGCAGGTGCGGACTGTCGGCCGGCACGGCAAAGTTGCAGGCCCCCCAGGTGGTGTGGTTGTAGCACGGGCGATACAGCGCGCCGGGCGCCCCCGTGTTCCCGCTGTCCAGCCGCCGCCACAGTCCGTGGTCGGCCTCGGGGGCCGGGGCGAGTGCGCCCAGCGTGAGCCGGTCGGGCAGGAATGCCAGCGTGCTGCCGCACTGCATGCACTGCACGCTGTCAAAGAACACGAGGTGACCGCAATGGTCGCAGTTGTAGACCCGCATGGGCAGAGCTTACCTGTTACGAGCAACCCAAAGGCAGCGGCCCGCACCAGGGCGGGCCGCTGCAAGGGAGCGTGCGCGGTTTACGGGCGCACCACGATGCTGTTGCGCACCTCGCGCACATGGCGGGTGGTACGGGCAATGTTCTCGGCGCGCTCGCGTTCGGCTTGCGACTTGGCAAAGCCCGATAGCTGCACGGTGCCGTTGAGCGTTTCCACGCTGATGGCGGCGGCCGAGACCGTCTTGTCCTCGGCCATCTTGGCTTTCACGGCGGTGGTGATCGTGGCGTCATCGACGTAGGAGCCCACGGTCTGCTGGTTGCGGGCCACCGAGCAGCCGGTGGACACGATGGTGGCGCCGGCCAGCAGGGCAAAGGCAATGGAACGTGCGAATTTCATGGAGTTTCCCTTCTTGGTTGGTGATCGATTCTGCAGCAGGACCAGCCTGCTGCGCGCCCCTGGGGCTTCATCAGGCGTGGCGACGGCGCGACACCAGCAGGGCGGTGGTGGCCAGGGCGGCGCCTGTGGCCAGGGCCATCAGGACGGACCGACCGGGGTTGTGCACCACATAGTGTATGGTGGCGCCACGGTAGGTGTCGACTTGCTGGCGCAGGCGTTCGCCGGTGCGGGTACAGTAGTGGATGCTCTGGTTGGCCAGTGCCTGCGCCTTGGCGGCCAGGTCATGGATGGCCGGGTCCACTTGCTGGCGCAGCCCATCGACCGCGTGCTCGGCCCGGTCCAGCGTGGCGTCGGCGGCGTTGCGGGTGACCTGCACGGCGTGTTGCGCGCCCTGCAGTGCGCTCTGGGCGGCCTGGCGGGCCGATTCGGCGGCGTGGTGGGTGGCGTCAGACACTTTGTCGGTGGCGCTCTGGGTATTCATGGGGGGTTCCTTGGATGTAGAAAGAAGAGGGAACGGGGGCTCAGCCCCGCTTGATCAGACCGAGGACGAAGGTCAGCACGGCCATGATGATGAAGACGAAAAAGAGGATCTTGGCAATGCCGACGGCCCCTGCGGCAATGCCGCCAAAGCCGAAGATCGCTGCAATCAGAGCGATGACCAGAAAAACCACTGCGTAATGCAACATGTCCTGCTCCTTGGTTGTGTCGGCCCATGGCCGACCGTTCGGGGAGGCCGACAAAGCTGTCGCGCCATGGACTTCACTGTGGGGCCAGGGGGTGTCCATGGCTGCCGGTGGCGGGCGCCTGACCCTGTCGGCGCAGCGGCGGGGCGACCGTAGGAGCGGGACTACGTTGTGGGCGCTGTCGGCTGCGTCCGGGGTGCCGTGGGCACGGACGGAAGGGTGGCCGACACATGGGTGCCTTCGCCAGGACGGGAGCTCACCGTCAGGCGCCCGCCTGCGGCTTCCACGCGCTGGCGCATGCCGACCAGGCCATGGGAGCTGCGGCTGATGCCGGCCGGGTCGAAGCCGACGCCGTCGTCGCGGATCTGCACCGCCACATGGGTCGGGTACTGTTGGACGGTGACCAGCACCTTGCGCGCCTGGGCGTATTTGCCGATGTTCGTGAAGGACTCCTGCACCATGCGGTACACCGTGAGCTGCGTAGCCTCGGGCAGCTCCACGGTTTCCAGGTTGGTCTGCACGTCGATGCCGGCACGATCGGAGAATTCATGCGCCAGGATGTCGATGGCCGCCGTGAGCCCGAGGTTCGATAGCGAGGAAGGCCGCAGGTCTTCGATGATGCGCCGTTTGAGTGCGATCACGCCGTTGAGCGCCTCGGTGAGGTGCTTGAGGCGCTCGGCCACTTCGGGCGCTTCCGAGGTGATGCGCGATTTCAGGCGTGCCACATCCAGCTTGGCTGCGGTCAGCAGGGCCCCCAGCTCGTCGTGCAGTTCGCGTGCCAGGTGGCCGCGCTCATCCTCGCGCACCTGCTGCAGGTGATTGGCCAGCGCCGTCAGCGAGGCCGTGCGCTCGCGCACCAGGTCTTCCAGCCGGGCGCGTTCAAGCTCCAGCACCTCCTGCTCGCGCTCGGTGGCGCGCTGCAGCGCACGGGTCTGGCGCAGGTACATGTAGAAGGCCAGCAGGCCGATGGCGGTGACCAGCGCAATGCCCATGCGCGACAGCACCAGCGACTGCCGGATGTCCGCCTGGCTGACGCCGACCCGCTGGTTGCTGCGCTCGATGAGCGCGCGGGAATGCTGGCGGATGGCATCCATGTTCTCTTTGCCCACATCGGTGGACATGACGAACTTCCAGGCGTCCTCCTGGCCTTTGCGGCGCAGGTGCAGGCTCAGCTCCATCTCGGAGAGCTTGCGCGAGATCTGTCCGGACAGCCGGGAAAAATCGGCCAGATCCTCGGCCGAGTCGGTCATCAGCATGCGCAGCTGCTCCAGATTGCTGTGAACGGTGGTCACTGCGCCCTCGTAGGGCTCCAGGTAACGGTCGTCGCCCGTGAGCAGGTAGCCGCGGTGGCCCGTTTCCGCGTCGAGCATGCTTTGCAGGAGCCGGTTGACCGAGGCGTGCGTGGACTGGCTGTGCGCCAGATGCTCCAGTGCAGCGTGCGAGCGGTGAAAGCCCGCTTCGTTGATGGCAACCAGCGAGAGTGCCGCCAGCACGGCCAGGGGCAGGCTGATGGAGATCTTGTGCAATGAGGTCCAGCGCATGGCATTTCCCGGTAGTCAGCGCGGAATGCGCAAATCAGCATAATGGGCCCATCCTGCCTCGGGGCCTCATGGGCTTGCCAGAGGCAAGGTGGCAACCAGACAACATCCATGCGGACAGCACGGCTGTACGCGGAGAGAATGCTCAATGATCAATGTCGGCATCGTGGATGACCATGCAATTGTGCGCTCGGGGCTGCGACAGTTCCTGTCCGAGCATGTGGATTTGCGCGTGGTCGGGGAGGCAGCCAACGGGCGCGAGGCCATTGACCTGATCCGCAACGCCGAGGTCGATGTGCTGCTCATGGACCTGGCCATGCCCGGGCAGAGCGGGTTGGATGCGCTGGCCATGCTGCGCGCCAAGGCGCCGAAGATGGGCATCCTGATCCTCAGTGGTTACCCCGAGGAGCACTACGCCATCAGCATGATTCGCCAGGGTGCGAGCGGCTACCTGAACAAGGAGTGCGACCCCAAGGAAATCGTCGAGGCCATCCGCACCATCGCGCTGGGGCGGCGTTATGTCACACCCGGCGTGGCCGAGTTGCTGGCGCAGCAATTGAACCGCAAGGACGACGCTCCCGTGCATGAACAACTCTCCGAGCGCGAGTTCCAGGTCTTCCTGAAGCTGGCGCGCGGGGAGACGGCGGGGGACATTGCCA
>DMZZ01000157.1:8367-11458 GCA_003484805.1 Comamonadaceae bacterium
CTGATCTGCGCCCCCGGCGATCGTGGGGGCAGGGGAGAACTCGCAGCGCCACAGAGGGGCGTTTCATCTCAAGGCGTTTCGGACAGGCTGTTGCTCTGGGCGATGCAGTAGTCGATGAGCGCGTCGATTTCGTTGGATTTGTCAAAAACTGCATCAACGCCCAGTTGCGCGCAGCGCATGCGGACATCGGGCGTGGCGTAATTGCTGAGCACCACCATGCGCTGGTGGGGCAGGCGCTTCTGGCAGGCCGCCAACACACCCAGGCCGCTTCCCTGGCGCAGGAACAGATCGACGATGGCCAGGTTCCACTCTGCCGGATGCTCTGTCAGCCAGTGCTTGCCTCCATCCTCTGTGTCGGCCACGCCCACCGCTTCGATGAATGCAAGCTCCTCCAGCGTACCGATGAGGTTTTCGCGGATGGTGGCGTTGTCTTCAACGATGTAGGTTTTGAGCTTCACGGGAGGCATTCAGTGGGGGGCCGGACGGAGGGAGGGAGACCCTTAGCGTCCACTGTACGGAAGGTTCGACGCTGATTGTGCCAGCGCAGACACGCAGTGGCCGTAGGCCGATTCCTACCCGATGTGTCCGTGCGACAGTCCGCACACCGGGCAGGCCGGGTTGCGCGTGGTGCGCAGATGGCTCCATTCCATGCTGCGCCCATCCAGCATCATCAGGCGCCCGGCCAGCGAGTGCCCTACGCCTGCCACCAGCTTGAGCGCTTCGGCGGCCTGCAGGGCGCCCACCACGCCCACCAGGGGCGCGAACACGCCCATTGTGGAGCAGGCGACCTCATCGAACCGGGCCTGCGGGTCGAAGATGCAGGCATAGCAGGGAGATTGGGCGTCGCGCGGATCCACCACCGTGATCTGTGCGTCAAAGCGAATCACCGCGCCCGCCACCAGCGGTTTGCCATGGCGCACGCAGGCGGCATTGACGGCCTGGCGCGTGGTGTAGTTGTCGCTGCAGTCGAGCACCACGGTGGCGCGGGGCACCAGTGTGTCGAGCAGTGCCGTGTCGGCGCGTTCCTGGATGCAGGTAAGCTGAGCCTCGGGGTTGATGGCGCGCACCGCCTGGGCGGCCGATGCCACCTTGGGCTGGCCTACACGGTCCTGGGTGTGGGCGATCTGACGCTGCAGGTTGGTCAGGTCCACCACGTCATGGTCTACCAGCGTGAGGTGCCCCACGCCGGCCGATCCCAGGTACAGGGCAGCGGGCGAACCGAGCCCGCCTGCGCCAATGATGAGCGCGTGCGCGGCCAGAATGCGCTCCTGCCCTTCGATGCCCACTTCATCGAGCAGGATGTGGCGGGAGTAGCGCAGGAGCTGGTCGTCGGTCATGGTAGGGGCAGAAAAAAGGGCCGGTACGCAACCGGCCCTTGTGGGCGGGAGGAAGGCCGCAGCTTACGGCGTTTCTTTCTTCTCTTCCTTGCGCTCGGTCTGGGTCTTGCTGACCAGCACGGGCTTGCCGCGCAGGTGGTTCAGTGCCTGGGCGAGCTGGAAGTCCTTGTCGGTGCCGAACTCGGGCAGCTTGCGGTCGGCCACGGGCTTCTTGGCTTCTTCTTCCAGGCGCTTGCGGGCTTCCTCGCGGGCCTTCTCGCGTTCCGGGTCCTTCTTTTCCTCGCTCTGGCCATTGCCCAGGTGCTTTTCGAGGTCGGCCTCGCGCATGCGCAGGGCCGCGAAGGGGCTGCCTTCGGCGGTTTCGTCCAGCATCACATCCGGAACGATGCCCCGCGCCTGGATCGATTTGCCGCTGGGCGTGTAGTAGCGCGCGGTGGTCAGCTTGATGCCGGTGTCGGGGCCGAGGGGGCGCACGGTCTGCACCGAGCCCTTGCCGAAGGTCTGGCTGCCCATGATGGTGGCGCGCTTGTGGTCCTGCAGTGCGCCGGCCACGATCTCGCTGGCCGAGGCCGAGCCTTCGTTCACCAACACCACCAGCGGGACGCTCTTGAGGGCGGCGGGCAGGCGCTTGAGCGGGTCGCCACTGCCCCGGCGGGCGTAGAAGTCGGGCGAGGCCTTGAACGTGGCCTTGCTTTCGGCCAGCTGGCCGTTGGTGGAAACCACGGTCACGTCGGGCGGAAGGAAGGCGGCGGAGATGGCCACGGCCGCATCGAGCAGGCCGCCCGGGTCGTTGCGCAGGTCGAGCACCAGGCCCTTGAGCTTGGGATCCTGCTTGTACAGCTCTTCGGCCTTGCGCACGAAATCGTCCACCGTGCGTTCCTGGAACTGCGAGAGGCGGATCCAGCCGTAGCCGGGCTCGATCATCTTGCCTTTGACGGACTGTGTCTTGATCTCTTCGCGCGTGATGGTCACGGCAAAGGTGCGGTTTTCGTCCTTGCGGAAGATGGTCAGCGTGACCTTGGTGTTGGGCTCGCCGCGCATGCGCTTGACGGCTTCGCTCAGACTCAGGCCCTTGACGGCGGTTTCGTCAATCTTGGTGATGAGGTCGTTGGTCTTGAGGCCAGCGCGGAACGCGGGCGAACCCTCGATGGGCGAGACCACCTTGATGAGACCGTCTTCCTGGGTGATTTCGATGCCCACACCGACAAAACGGCCCGTGGTGCCTTCGCGGAATTCGGTGAACGACTTCTTGTCGAAGTACTGCGAATGTGGATCGAGGCTGGCGACCATGCCGGAGATGGCGTCGGTGATCAGCTTCTTGTCGTCCNNGCCGAAAACGGCCGAGAGCTGCTGGATTTCCTCCAGCGGCAGCGGCGTCATGGCGCCGCGCGCCACGGTCTGCAGCGACACGGTGGTCAGTGCCCCGGCCAGCGCGCCGACCGACACCCAACCTGCAATTTTCAGTTTCTGGCCCATACGAATCCCTTTAGCCAACTCAATATACACCTTGGAAGGGGCCGGGCCCGCGCAGGTTCCCGCGCGGGCGCTCACTTTTGGTCCACGGGGCCTTTTTCTGCGCTGCTTTACCNNCCCAGATAGTAGTGGCGGATGGGCTTGAGGTCGGCGTCCAGCTCATATACCAGCGGAATGCCGTTGGGAATGTTCAGGCCGACGATGTCGCCGTCGGAGATGTTGTCGAGGTACTTCACCAGCGCCCGGATCGAGTTGCCGTGCGCCGCCACCAGGATGCGCTG
>DMZZ01000157.1:11533-12199 GCA_003484805.1 Comamonadaceae bacterium
CGCCACGCTCGCAGCGCGGGTCGCCTGCTTCGAGGGCCGGGGGCGGGGTGTCGTAGCTGCGGCGCCACACCAGCACCTGCTCGTCACCGTACTTCTGGGCGGTTTCACCCTTGTTCAAGCCCTGCAGTGCGCCGTAATGGCGCTCGTTCAGGCGCCAGCTCTTCTNNCACCGGCAGCCAGGTGCGGTCCATTTCGTCCAGGGCATACCACAGGGTGTGGATGGCGCGCTTGAGCACGCTGGTGTAGCACAGGTCGAACTCGTAACCCTCGGCCTTGAGCAGCTTGCCGGCCGACATGGCCTGGGAGACGCCGGTGGGAGTGAGGTCCACATCGGTCCAGCCGGTGAAGCGGTTTTCCAGGTTCCAGGTGGATTCGCCGTGGCGGATCAGAACGAGTTTGTGCATGGTTTCCCTAGTGGCAGCGGGTCAAAACCCATCATTCTAAAATCGCGGTGTTTGCCAACCCAAGGAATAACGTGAAATTCTTCGTCGACAACTGGTATTTGTTTGTTCTCGCGCTCGCCTCGGGCTCCATGCTGCTGGTGCCCGCGCTGCGGGGGGCCAGCTTTGGCGGGCTGACGGCGGCCAATGCGGTCTTGCTGATCAACCGCGAAAAAGCCGTGCTGATCGACGTGTGCGGGGCCGATGAATTCGCCGCCGGGCATGC
>DMZZ01000388.1:0-18697 GCA_003484805.1 Comamonadaceae bacterium
ACTTCTTCGTCATGTTCCCGGTGGACCACCTGCCCGATGCCGCCGTGACCTACCTCGCCGCCTACCGCGCGCCCGAGGCGGCGGGCTTCGACAATGCCCTGGTGCGCCAGTTCCCCAACATCACCAACGTGGACATGGGTGCCACGCTGGCGCAGGTGCAGCGCGTGCTCGACCAGGTGGTGCGCGCGGTCGAATTCCTGTTCGGCTTCACGCTGGCCGCCGGGCTGGTGGTGCTGTTCGCCGCCGTCACCGCCACGCGCGAGGAGCGCGCCCGCGAGTACGCCATCATGCGCGCCCTGGGCGCACGCGGCAGCCTGCTGCGCGACGTGCAGCGCGCGGAACTGGCGGGCGTGGGCCTGCTCGCCGGCGTGCTGGCGAGTGGCGTGGCCGTGGCCGTGGGTTGGGCGCTGGCACGCTTCGTGTTCGACTTTGCCTGGACCGCCTCGCCCGTGGTGCCGCTGGTGGGCGGCCTGGCCGGTGCCGTGCTGGCGCTGCTGGCGGGCTGGTGGGGCCTGCGCGAGGTGCTGCAGCGCCCCGTGGTGGACACGCTGCGCCGCGCCGCCGAGTGAAAATTACTATTGTTTCTGTAGCTGCTTGCGCTGGATGGTATTGCGCTAAAGCCTGTTTTGTTTATGAATTCTGACGAAGCACAGACCGAAATTCCTCCCTTCGAGCGCCTGGGCGGCGAACCCGCCGTGCGCGCCCTGGTGGACCGTTTCTACGATCTCATGGACCTGGAGCCCGGCTACGCCGCGCTGCGCGCCACGCACGGCAGCACGCTCGACGAGTCGCGCGACAAGCTGTTTTGGTTCCTTTGCGGCTGGCTTGGCGGGCCGGACCACTATCAGAGCCGCTTCGGCCACCCGCGCCTGCGTGCGCGCCACATGCCGTTTGCCATTGGCGTGAAAGAGCGCGACCAGTGGGTGGCCTGCATGGACCAGGCCATGGCCGAATGCGCCACGCCCGAGGAACTGCGCACGCGCCTGAAGGCGAGTTTTTTCAACACCGCCGACTGGATGCGCAACAAAGGGTTGACCTGAATGCTATTGAATCAATAGCTGGTGGCGCTTGATGGACGGGCTCCAGAGGCCAAAAATGCCTTGAAATTTGGAGTCTTTCGGGCCCCCACCCGCAGGTTCTAAGATAGGCCTCCAAATACACAAGGAGGTGGGACATGTCGATGGCAGCCTGGGTGGTGATCGGAGTGCTGGCCGTGGTGGGCCTGTGGGCCGTGGCGGTCTATAACCGGCTGGTGGAGTTGCGCAACCGCATCGCCAACGCCTTTGGCCAGATCGACGTGCAGCTCAAGCGCCGCTACGACCTCATTCCCAACCTGGTGGAAGTGGCGCGCGGCTACCTGCAGCACGAGGCCGCCACGCTCGAAGCCGTCATCAAGGCCCGCGGTCAGGCGCAGGGTGCCGCCGCCACGGCGCGCGCCGCGCCCACCAATGCTGGCGCCGTGGGCGCGCTGGCCGTGGCCGAAGGGGTGCTGGGCGGCAGCCTGGGGCGCCTCATGGTGGTGGCCGAGGCCTACCCTGAACTCAAGGCCGACGCCACCATGCAGTCGCTCAGCGAAGAGCTGTCCAGCACCGAGAACCGCCTGGGTTTTGCCCGCCAGGCTTTCAACGACCAGGCGCTTGACTTCAACAACGCGGCCCAGCAGTTTCCCGCGCTCATCGTGGCGCGGCTGCTGGGCTTTGCGCCCGCTCCCATGCTTGAATCGACGCGCAGCGACGAAGAGCGCAGCGCCCCGCAGGTGAAGTTTTAAAGCGATTGTTGTGGTTCGGTCATGAAGTTCTGGGACCACCAGCAAAACGCCCGCGCCGAGACGCGCCGCCTGCTGCTGGCCTTTGCGCTGGCCGTGGCGGTGCTGGTGCTGGCCGTGCACGGGGCCCTGGTGCTGGCCTGGTGGCTGATGGCGGCGCTGCTGCCGGTGCACCTGCCGTTCCCCGCAGGGTTTCTGGCGGCCAACGTGGGCGTGTCGCTGCTGCTGGTGCTGGGCGGCTGGTGGGTGGAAACGTCGAACCTGCGCGCGGGCGGCGTCAAGCTGGCGCAGCGCGTAGGCGCGCGCGAGCTGCGCGCCTCGCTCTCGCACGCCGAACAGCGCCTGGCCAACGTGGTCGATGAGCTGTGTATCGCCGCCCACATGCCGCGCCCCCAGGTCATGGTGCTGCCGCGCACCGACGCCATCAACGCCTTTGCCGCCGGCTGGAATGAAGCGGACGCCGTGGTGGCCGTCACCCAGGGCGCGCTCGACCACCTCACGCGCGAAGAACTGCAAGGCATGGTGGCGCACGAACTGAGCCACCTGCACGAGGGCGACACGCGCCTCAAGATGCGCCTGGCCGGCATGGTGTTCGGCCTGGAACTGGTGCACAACTTTGGCGAAGAAATGCGCGAGCGCCCGGGCCTGGCGTGGTGGTTTGGCAGTGCCATCATGCTGGCCGGGTTGGCTGGCTGGCTCACGGGCCGCATGCTCAAGGCCGCCGTCTCGCGCCAGCGCGAACACCTGGCCGACGCCCGCGCCGTGCAATGGACGCGCAGCAAGGATGGCCTGGGCGGCGTGCTGCGCAAGGTGATGGCGCAGCGCCGCACCACCCCCGCCGGGTACGAGGCGCGCAGCCACACCGGCCTGGCCCACCCGGCCGTGCAGCACATGCTGCTGGTCGATGCGGGCGGCGTGCGCGGGCTGGAACGCTGGCTCGACAGTCACCCCACGCTGGACGAGCGTGTGCAGCGCATCTATGGCCGCCGCATGCAGCCCTTGCCGCTGACCCCCGTCAATGACGCCCCCGAGAGCGCCCCCCGCGCGGCAGGCATGGTGGAGCCCGGTGCGGTGTCGCTGGCCTCGCTGGTGGACCCGTTTGCGCGCTTTTGAAATTCAAAAGTGATAGCTGCTAGCGCTTACTGTGTAAGCGCTAGAGGCAAAAATCGCATTAAAAATGAAGCCCGCTGATAATGGCAACCTTACCCTGACCGCCCACCCATTGCGCCATGCCCGAAATCGTCTTCAAAGGCAAAGAGTACGTCTACAACCACCACCTCACCGTGCCCTACCGGCCGCTGGTGGTGGACGCTGCCAAAGGCATCGGCCCGGGCGACCTGAACAGCAATCTGGTCATCCACGGCGACAACCTGCACGCCCTCAAGGCCCTGCTGCCGCGCTATGCGGGGCGGGTGGACCTGGTGTTTATCGACCCGCCCTACAACACCGGCAACGAGGGCTGGTGCTACAGCGACGGCGTGAACTCGCCCATCATGAAAGAGTGGCTGTCCACCAACCCCGTGGATGGGGACGACATGCTGCGCCACGACAAATGGCTGTGCATGATGTGGCCGCGCCTGGTGCTGCTGCGCGAGCTGATGAGCGACAGCGGCAGCATCTGGATCACGCTGGACGACAACGAGGTGCACCGGGCGCGGATGGTGCTGGATGAGATTTTTGGAACGGACAACTTTGTCGCGACCTGTGTGTGGCAGAAGAACTTCTCGCCCAAAAACACGGCGCAGTTTTTTAGCGAAGACCATGACTATGTGCTGGTGTACGCCAAGGACAAGCGTGTGTGGCGGCCCAATTTGCTGGAGCGCACGGCGGAGATGGATGCGCGCTATAGCAATCCGGACAACCACCCGCGTGGTCCATGGACTTCTGGCGACTTATCTGCACGCAACTACTACAGCGAAGGAACGTATCACGTGACAGCGCCGTCGGGTCGCGTGTTCGACGGGCCGCCACCTGGGCGGTATTGGGGCATTTCAAAAGAAAAGTTCTTGCAGCTCGACGCTGACAATTGCATTTGGTGGGGTGATGACGGGAACAACATGCCCCGGCTCAAGCGGTTTCAGCAGGATGTCAAACAAGGCCGAACCCCCCAAACCCTGTGGTTCTACGACGAAGTGGGCCACACGCAGGACGCCAAAAAAACGCTGATTGAAATGGGTTTGCTCAAGGACCAGGAGAGCACCATCACGCCCAAGCCCGTGGCCTTGATTGAACGCATTCTGGAGCTGTCCAGCACGCCAGATTCCATCGTGCTGGACAGCTTTGCCGGCAGCGGCACCACGGCCCACGCCGTGCTCAAGGCCAATGTCCGCGACAACGGCAACCGCCGCTTCATCCTGGTCGAAGGAGAAGACTACGCCGACCGCCTGACGGCCGAGCGCGTGCGCCGCGCCATTCGCGGCTACGCCTGGCAGGGCACGCAGCGCGAGACCTTGCTGGAAGAAAAGATCAACTTCACCCAGTTCAAAAAAGCCGATCAGTGGCTGGCCAAGGTCGAGGCCATCAAGATTTCCGAGGGCTTTGGCGCGGAAGATGCCGCGCAGATGGAGCTGGGCGAGAGCGCCGCGCCATCCACCGCCAAGCCCGCGCGCAAAAAGCGTTTTGACAAGGTCAACGTCGAACTCAAGGACGGCGTGCTGCGCGTGGAGGGCGAAAAGCGCGTGTCGCAAATGGCGGATGGCCTGGGCGGCGAGTTCACCTACTGCACGCTGGGCGAGCCCTTGAACATCGAAAAGCTGCTCTCGGGGCAAGACCTGCCCAGCTTCGAGGCGCTGGGGGCATGGCTGTTGCACACGGCCACCGGCGGCACGCTGCAAGTGCCACCGCACGATGCGCCCGCGTTTTACCTGAGCGAGGCCCAGGATGCGCATGTCTGGCTGATCTACCGGCCCGACCTGGCGTTTTTGAAGTCGGCCGACGCGGCGCTGACCCTGCCGCGCGCGCAGGCCATGGCCGAGTGGGGGCATGCGCGGCCGCAAGGGCAAGGCGCGCCCAAGCGCCACCTGGTGTTTGCGCCTGCCAAGTATTTGAGCAATGCGCAGTTGCGTGCGCTGGGCATCGAGTTTGCGGCGCTGCCGTTTGCATTGTTCCGTCAGGGGTGAGGGCCATGGCACAACAAGAGCGTTTTTTGCTGGCGTTGCAGCATTTCGACAAGGCGCTGGCGCGGCTGCACGAGGTGCTGGCCGAGCCGACCGAGACCGCCATCGTCCGCGATGCGCTGATCCAGCGGTTTGAATTCACCTTCGAGGCCGCCTGGAAGGCCGCCTACCGCTGGCTGCGCGCACGCGGCAACGATGTGGACGAAGAGGCCGCTGCCGTGATTCCTGAAGCCTTTGCACGCCGTCTGATTGCGGATGAAAAGGGCTGGGGCGACATGCGCCGCTTTCGCAACAAGACATCGCACACCTACGACGAGGCGCTGGCCATGCAGGTGGCTGCGTTTGTGCGCCAGGATGCAGTGCGCCTGTTCGAGGCGCTGCTGGCCACGCTGCGGGAGCGCTCGGTATGAGCAGCGCGGGCAAGTCGGCATCTGCGCCCGGCGAGGGTGCCTTTGGCTTGGAGCCCGGCGCGCTGCAGGCCCTGCGGGTTTTTTTTGATGCCACCGAGGGCTTGCAGCGGGTGTGGGTGTTTGGCTCGCGCGCCCGCGACGACTGGCGTGCCCGCTCCGACCTCGACCTGGCTCTGGATGCGCCTGGCTGGAGTGCCAAGGACTTTTTGCGCGTGAAGGAGCGCATGAAAGACTTGCCCATCGTGTACCCGTTGGACGTGGTGCACTGGCAGGGTGTGAGTACGCCAGAGTTTGTGGCGCAGATCGAGCGCGACCGCAAGCTGTTCTGGGAGCCCCGGCGCGGCGCGGTGTCGCTGCCGCGCACGCTGGGCGCCACCGATCTGAAGAAGTTTCAGGACGAGTCGCTGCAAAAGCTCGACGCCCTGGTGACCGAGTTGCGCGCGCGCAAGGCCGAGTCGGATACCGCCGTGGCCGCGATGACGCAGTTCAAGGCCATGGAGAGCATGCAGGATTCGCTGCGCACTGCAGCCGACTACCCGCGCCACGCCTGGGATGCGCTGCGCAAGGCGGGCGCGCTGCCGCCAGCCTTTGCTGCCTTGCGGCATTCGAGCCGCTGGGACGGCGCGGGCCGCGCCATCCCCAACATTTGCCTGAAGGTGCCCACGGGCGGCGGCAAGACGCTGCTGGCCGCCGCCAGCGTGGGCAAGGTGTTCAACGGATTTTTGCAGCGTGACAAAGGGCTGGTGCTGTGGGTGGTGCCCAACGAGGCCATTTACCGCCAGACGCTCAAAACGCTGAAAAACCGCGACCACCCCTACCACCAGATGCTCCAAGTGGCGGGCGCGGGCAAGGTCAAGATTCTGGAAAAAGACGACCCGCTCACGCGCCTGGACGTGGAAAGCCATTTGTGCGTAATGCTGCTCATGCTGGCCTCGGCATCACGGCAGAGCAAGGAAACGCTGCGTTTTTTTCGTGACCGGGGCAACGTGCTGGGCTTTGTGCCGCGCGAGGACGATACCGAGGCGCACTGGCAACTGCTGCAGGCGGTGCCCAACCTCGATGCCTACGGCAGCCCCTGGGCCAGCGCCCAAGAGGTGCGCGCGCAAAAGGGCAGCATCGTCAAAAGCTCGCTGGGCAACGTGATGCGCCTGGCGCGGCCCATGGTGATCATCGACGAGGGCCACCACGGCTACACCGAAACGGCGCTGCAGACCATTGACGGCTTCAACCCCTGCTTCATGCTGGAGCTGTCGGCCACACCGCGCGTGCCCGACGCCAGGGTGGCGGGGTCCAGTGGCTCGAACATGCTGGTGGATGTGCGCGGCACCGACCTGGACGCGGCGCAGATGATCAAGCTGCCCATCAACGTGGATGTGCGCCGCTGGGCCGACTGGCAAAGCTGCCTGGCCGAGAGTGCGCGCCAGCTCGACACGCTGGAGCGCGAGGCGCGGCTGCTGGAGGGCGAGACCGGGCGCTACATCCGGCCCATCATGCTGGTGCAGGTGGAGCGCACCGGCAGAGACCAGGTGGATGCGGGCTATATCCATGCGCAGGATGCGCGCGCGTTTCTGGCGCAGCTGGGTTTTTCGGATGCCAACATCCGCGAAAAAACCAGCGAGAAAGACGAAATTGGCGATGAAGAACTGCTCTCGCCCACCAGCCAGGTGCGCGTGATCATCACCAAGCAGGCGCTGCAAGAGGGCTGGGACTGCCCCTTTGCCTACGTGCTGTGCGCCCTGGCCGCCAGCAAGGGCAAGCGCGCCATGACGCAGCTGGTGGGGCGCATCCTGCGCCTGCCACAGGTGTGCAAGACGGGGCACGGGCTGCTGGACGCTTGTTATGTGTTTTGCCACAACGCAGGCACGGGCGAGGTGGTCAAGGCCATCAAGCAGTCGCTGGAGACCGAGGGCATGGGCGACCTGGCGATCAGCGTGCGCGGCGAGGGCGGAGCCAACGACCCCGCCGTGCCTCAGCCGGTGGCGTTGCAGCGCCGCGCGGGGCTGGAGAAGCTGCGCATCTTCATTCCCACCGTGACCTGGGCCGAGCCTGGCGGTGCGCGCCGACCGCTGGAATACGACAGCGATGTGCTGGCCCTGCTGCCCTGGGAGCAGGTCAACGTGCAGGCGCTGGCGCAGGACTGGAAGCCCGGCGCCATGCCCGAGGGTGGGGGCGGCGGCCGGGTGGTGGTGGATTTGCGGGTGCTGGACGATGGTTTTGCTCCCGCACGCCAGGCGCTGGAGGAGGGCGCGGCCCCGCTGGACCCTGCAGGCATGGTGCGCGCGCTGCTGGACATCGCCCCTAACCCGTGGCTGGTGTGGGGCTGGGTGGATGCAGTGCTCTCGCGCCTGATGGTGCAGTGGCCCGCGCGGGTGGTGGGGGCCAGCATTGCATCGCTGGTGGAGCAACTGCGCAAGGACCTGGAGCGCGAGCGCGACCGCCTGGCGCAGGAGGTTTTTGACCGGCTGGTGCAGCAGGGATGCATCGAGTTTTGCCTGCGTGCGGATCGGCAGGACTACGAACTACCCCACGAGATGGTGCTGGATGTGGTGGGCAAGCCCAAGAAGCTGCACCGTGTCAGCGACGACGCTGACATGGAAAAAAGCCTGCTGGCACCCGCGCTGCACACGCCCGATATCAATGAATTCGAAGCGCTGTTTGCCGGCTACCTGGACGAGCAGCCTGCGCTGCGCTGGTGGCACCGCAACGCGGCGCGCGCGCAGTACGGCCTGCAGGGCTGGCGGCGGCACAAGGTGTATCCCGACTTTGTGTTTGGCTACCACCCGCAGGGCAACCAGGCGCGTGTGGTACTGCTGGAAACCAAAGGCATGCATCTCGAAGGCAATGCCGACACGCTCTACAAGCAGGCGCTGCTGGATCGTTTGACACAGGCTTTTAGCGATGAGCGCTTTCAGAGTGTGGGAGAGCTGGCGCTGGAAGAGGGCGGCCAGTGCGCGGTGCAATGCGATCTGGTCTTTGACCAGGCCTGGCGTGCCACCATGGACAGGCGATATTTTGCACAAACTATTCAAAAATAATAGCTGCTAACGCTTACTGTGTAAGCGCTAGAGTCCAATTTCATGCATAACGTCGGGTCACCGGCTGCAACAACACCAGCATCGCCCCCGCGCCGCCATCCATAGGCCGCGCCTGCACGAAGGCCAGCACCTCGTGCTTCTGTACCAGCCAGCGCTGCACGCGGCTTTTGAGCACGGGGCTTTTGCCGGGCGAGCCCAGGCCCTTGCCGTGCACCACGCGCACGCAGCGGATGCCGTTCTTGTGCGCGGTGCGGATGAATTCACCGAGCGCCTCGCGCGCCTCGTCCACGCGCAGGCCGTGCAGGTCGAGCTGGCGCTGGATGCTCCAGTGCCCGGCGCGCAGGCGGCGCGTCACCTCCACGCCGATGCCGGGGCGGCGAAAGCTCAGCTGGTCATCGGTGTCGAGGAGGGTGCTCACATCGAAGTCGTCGCTGATTGATTCGCGCAGCACGCGCTGCTCGTCCAGGTCGTGCTGCACGGGCAGGGGCGGCGGCAGGGGGCGGCGCAGGCGCGCCAGGTTGCGCTCGCGCAGCCGGGTGACGGGGCCCACGGCGCGGCTGAACTGGTGGCGTTCGGCATCGCGGCGCGCGGCGGCTTCACGGCGGGCTTTTTCTTCGGCCTTCAGGCGGGCCTGTTCTTCGCGCAGGTGGCGGGCCACGGCGGCCAGGTCCTGCAGGTCGGTGATGCGCACGCTGGCACGGCGGGGCGCGGGAGCGCTGCTGCGGCGCGGCTGGCGCGGGGTTGGCGTTGCGCTGGTGGCCGGCACGGGCCGTGGCGGGCGCGGGGCGGATGCGGGCCGGGGCTGCGCTACGGGTGTGCTGGCGGGCGTTGTGTTGGCCGCTGCGGCGGTCGGCGGGGCGGTCTTGGGCGCGCGCGCGCGTTCCAGCGCCAGGCGCAGGGCGGTGTGGCCGGGCAGGCTCACAGCAGGCCCTTCTCGGCCATCGAAAAAGCCTGGCCCGGTGCCACGATGACGTGGTCCAGCACGCGCACATCCACCAGGGCCAGCGTGGCTTTCAGGGTCTGCGTGAGTTGCTCGTCGGCGCGGCTGGGCTGCACGCTGCCGCTGGGGTGGTTGTGCGCCAGCACCACGGCGGCGGCCTGGTGGTGCAAGGCGCGCAGCACCACTTCGCGCGGGTACACGCTGGTCTGCGTGAGGGTGCCCCGGAACAGCTCTTCCAGGGCCAGCAGCCGGTGCTGGCTGTCGAGGAACAGCACGGCAAACACTTCGTGGCCCTTGCTGGCCAGGTGCAGCTGCAGGTAGTGCTTGACGGTGTCGGCCGAGTCGAACACCTCGCGCTCGCGCAGTTGCTGTGCCAGGGCGCGGCGCGCCAGCTCCAGCACGGCCACGAGTTCGGCGCGCTTGGCCGGGCCCAGGCCCTTGATGCGTTCGAGGTCGGCCGCGCTGGTGTGCAAGAGCCCGGCGATGCCGCCAAAGCCGCCCGTGGGCTGGCCGGTGCTAGCGTCACGCCCGGGTTCGTCCAGCAGCTCCTGTGCCAGTTGCAGCACGCCCTTGCCCACGATGCCGGTGCGCAGCAGGATGGCCAGCAGCTCGGCGTCCGACAGCGCGGCGGGGCCGCGCGCCAGGAGCTTTTCGCGCGGTTGCGCGTCGATGGGAAGGTCTTTGAGGGGCATGGCGGGGGCCAACCGTAAAATGCTGCCAGTTTATCGAGGCACTCATGGCAACTGTTCAACCGGGTTCTTTCCTGACCCTGCATTACCGTCTGGCGGGCCCCGCCGGCGACGTCATCAACACTTTTGCCGACAAGCCGGCCACGCTCACGCTGGGCAACAGCGAGCTGTCGCCCGCCATGGAGCAGCGCCTGATGGGCCTGGAGGAGGGCACGCGCACCACGTTCGAGCTGGCCCAGGGCGAGGCTTTTGGCGAGCGCAACCCCGACATGCAGCAGTGGGTAGGCCGCAAGCTGCTCAACGAACTGGGCGACCCCGACGACGTGTACCACGTGGGCGAGGTGGTGGAGTTCTGCACGCCCGATGGCATGAGCACCTACGCCGGTGTGGTGCTGCAGGTGGGCAATGCCGAGAGCCCCGAGGCGCTGCTGATCGACTTCAACCACCCGCTGGCGGGCCAGCCTGTCACCTTTGAGGTGCATGTGATAGGCGTTTTGTGAGTCATCCCCCTGTGCGGCTTCGCCGCTTCCCCCTTCTCTCGCGCTGCGCGCGGGAAGGGGGACACCGCCAGCGCCTGAACCAAGGAGTGCTGGCGGCCCTTGCGCGGCGGTCGCTGGCATGGATCGCGTCGGTTTCAAAGGACCTGGTCGGTACGAAGTGCAATGGAATACTGAAATGAATGCTCCCCAGGAAGTTTTGCTGGCCGAACCGCGCGGCTTTTGTGCGGGGGTGGACCGGGCCATCGAGATCGTCGAGCGTGCGCTGACCAAGTTTGGTGCGCCGATCTACGTGCGCCACGAGATCGTGCACAACACCTACGTGGTGAACGACCTCAAGGCCAAGGGCGCCATCTTCATCGAAGAGCTGTCCGACGTGCCGCCTGGTGCCACGCTGATCTTCAGCGCCCACGGCGTGAGCAAGGCGGTGCAGGAAGAGGCCCGTGCGCGGGGTTTTCACATCTTCGATGCCACCTGCCCGCTGGTGACCAAGGTGCACGTGGAGGTGGCCAAGCTCGCCCAGGAGGGCTATGAGTTCATCATGATCGGCCACAAGGGCCACCCCGAGGTGGAGGGCACGCTGGGCCAGCTCGACGGTGGTATCCACCTGGTGGAAGACGTGGCAGATGTGGCGCGCGTGCAGCCCGCGCAGACCGCAAAGCTCGCCGTGGTCACGCAAACGACCCTCTCCGTGGACGACGCCGCCGAGATCACGGCCGCCGTGCGCGCGCGTTTCCCGACGGTACGCGAACCCAAGCAGCAGGACATCTGCTACGCGACGCAGAACCGCCAGGACGCCGTCAAGCTGCTGAGCCCGCAGGTCGATCTGGTTATCGTGGTGGGCAGCCCCACCAGCTCCAACAGCAACCGCCTGCGCGAGCTGGCGCAGCGGCTGGGCACCACCAGCTACATGGTGGACTCCGCTGCCGAACTGCGCCCCGAGTGGTTCGAGGGCATCGCGCGCGTGGGTCTCACGGCGGGCGCCTCGGCCCCCGAGATTCTGGTGCGCGAGGTGATTGACCGCATCAAGGCGCTGGGTGCCGTGTCGGTGCGCAAGCTCAGCGGCATCGAGGAAACCCTCAAGTTCCCGCTGCCCAAGGGCCTCAAGCTCGACGGCGCCGGGCAGGCGGCGGACGACAGCGAGTGATTTGCTATTAGTTGAATAGCTGGTGACGCTTATGGAGCAGGCCTTTCGGGGCTTTTTCTATAGAAGAACGGGATTTTTGCTTTTCAGGACGACTGAGCAGGCACGGCCCAGACCAGCGACCGCCGCGCAAGGGCCGCCCCGCCGCGCTGGCGGTGTCCCCCCTCCCGCAGGAGAGGGGGGAAGGCGCGAAGCGACTCAGGGGGGAGTTCCTTCGTCAACTCCAGAGGTCCAGGGGCGGGTCTGCCGCCACGGCGCGCAGGATGTCGGTGCGCGAGATGAAGCCCACCGGCATACCGTAGTCGTCGGTCACCGGCAGACCCGGCAGGCCAGTGTCCAGCAGCACCGTGGCCACGCGGCGCAGATCGGTGTCAGGCGCCACGGTGGGCACCGGGCTCACCATGACTGCCGCCACCGTGCGTCGCGCCAGGGCAATCGCCGCCTGAATGTGGCCCGGCTCGGGCAGCAGTTCGAGCGGCGCCATGTCGGCCCGCAGCAGCAGGCCCACTACACGCCCTTGCGCATCCACCACCGGGGCCTGGGCCACACCATGCTCGGCCAGCGTCTGCCAGGCGTGGTTGACCACTGCGTCGGGCTGCACGGTGAGGGAGTGGGTGGTCATCACGTCACGCACCCGCGAAAGCGGCTGGCGGACCTTCGCNNACTGGTGCCGGACCGGGTGTAGGCGCTGACGGCTCTGGTGTTTCGAGAATGAAGGTTTCCACATCCGCTGCACGTGTCCGCAGGGCCTGGGGGCGCGAAACGCGTCGCACGGATGAAATATGTGCGAGGTTTTCAGGGCCACCCCGGTACATCTGCCCTGAGGGGCCGAACACAAAAAACATGGCTGTCTCCTGCCGCCCCTGGAGGGGGCTGTATGGCCATGTTATCGACACAGGGGGCCTATAGTTCAATGGGCATGCCCTGCGCACGTGTATTGGATCCTCGTCAGGCCCAACGAATCCGGTGGCAGGGTGGCGCGGTGCAGGCAGGTTCTAGAATCGCACCATGCTAGACATTCTTCTTCTCCGCAAAGACCTCGGCACCGCCATCGAGCGTCTGGAAACCCGTAAAAATCCCCAGGCCTTCCTGAACGTGGAGGCCTTCCAGGCCCTGGAGGCCGAGCGCAAGACGCTGCAGACCCGCACCGAAGAGCTGCAGGCCCAGCGCAACCAGTTGTCCAAGCAGATCGGCATGCTCATGGGCAAGGGCGACAAGGACGGCGCCGAGGCTGCCAAGGCCCAGGTGGCCGCGTCCAAGGTGGAGCTGGAGCAATCTGCCGCCCGCCTGGAGCAGATCCAGACCGAGCTGCAGGCCATGCTGGTGGTGGTGCCCAACCTGCCGCATGACAGCGTGCCCGTGGGCGCGGATGAATCCGGCAACGTCGAAGTGCGCCGCTGGGGCCAGCCCGCCAGCTTTGCCTTCGAGGTGAAGGATCACGTGGACGTGGGCACGCCCCTGGGTCTGGATTTCGACATGGGCGTCAAGCTCTCGGGCTCACGCTTCACCGTGATGAAGGGCCCGATCGCCCGCCTGCACCGCGCGCTCAGCCAGTTCATGCTGGACGTGCAGACCCAGCAGCACGGCTACACCGAGTGCTACGTGCCCTACGCCGTCAACGCCGATTCGCTCAAGGGCACGGGCCAGCTGCCCAAGTTCGAGGGCGACCTGTTCGCCGCCAAGAAGGGTGGCCAGGATGGTGAGCCCGTGCCCGACAACGCCGCGCTCTACCTTATCCCCACCAGCGAGGTGCCGCTGACCAACTTCGTGCGCGACGTGGTGGTGGCGGAGTCTGAGCTGCCCATCAAGCTTACGGCGCACACGCCGTGCTTCCGCTCAGAGGCCGGCAGCTATGGCCGCGACACGCGCGGCATGATCCGCCAGCACCAGTTTGACAAGGTCGAGATGGTGCAGATCGTGCATCCCGACAAAAGCTACGAAGCGCTCGAGGAAATGACCCGCCACGCCGAGACCGTGCTGCAGCAGCTGGGCCTGCCCTACCGCGTCATGGCCCTGTGCACGGGCGACATGGGTTTTGGCGCCGCCAAGACCTACGACCTGGAAGTGTGGCTGCCCGCGCAGAACACCTACCGCGAGATCAGCTCGGTCAGCAACTGTGAGGCCTTCCAGGCCCGCCGTCTGCAGGCCCGCTTCAAGAACGCGCAGGGCAAGAACGAGCTCGTGCACACACTCAACGGCTCGGGCCTGGCGGTGGGCCGCACCCTGGTGGCGGTGCTGGAGAACTATCAGAACGAGGATGGCAGCGTGACCGTGCCCGAGGTCCTTCGCCCCTACATGGGTGGCATCACAGCGCTGAAGCCCTGAAAACCTTGCTACAATCGCAGGCTTCGACACATAGGAGAGGTGGCAGAGTGGTCGAATGTACCTGACTCGAAATCAGGCGTAGTAGCAATACTACCGTGGGTTCGAATCCCACCCTCTCCGCCAGCAAAAAGGAAACCCTGCTATCAATACGGTAGTGGGGTTTTTTCTTTCCCGTCCGATGTAAGGGTGGATGTAAGACGATTTCGTGAATCGCCCCGGCATTCCTGGACACTTTTGAGCCGTTGGGAATGTCGCTGTTTGAATTGCGCCGACTGGTTCCATTGCATAGAGATGTGATTGCGGCTGCGCCGTCTGTTTGGGACTAGGTTGACGGTTGTCCCTCAAGGCGTTTGACCTGTTTACGCACGCCCTCAAAGATGGCCACAGCCACATCTTGCGGAAAACCCGGAGGCAACTGCCGGGTGACCACCTCAATGGCCGGTTCAACCCGGGCGAGCAGTTCGGTGATGATGTCCTCGGCGTTCTCGCCCCAGCCACACTTGGCAGCCGTGGCGTTGAAGTGACGTCGCATGATGGTCGCCAAATCGTAGTGGCGGTTCTTACCGCTCAAGGCCATGGCCAGTTTGGCATTTCTCCACGCCAGTTGATTCTTCCCATTACCTATGATGGGCCACGCGGAGAGCACGTCGTACATCGGCGTGAGCGCATAACTGCCACCCGCGAAAAGGCGGATGCTGAAGTTCTTGGCATGACCGTCGGTGGCGGCCAGCAACCAAAAGGCCACTTGACTTGACAGCAATGATTTCAAGTCGGTGCGCGCGTTTTGGGAGCCATTGAGCACCTGGGCAAGCTGCTCAATTCCTGGACCACCGTCGGCTTCGTACTTTTTGGCGGGGGTCACGCCCAGCGCCTGACAGAAGTCTTCTTGGGGTAGACGGAGCAACCATGTGCCGGATGGATGCATCCTGCGGTCGAATCGCTCCACTGCCAGTACCGGTGGGTGGTCAGCAAAAGTGACGATGTCCGCGTTGGCTACCTCGAACCCCAACGCGCCCATGAGCTTCAAGCACAGCCACTCGTTGTAGACCGATGTGCGCATATCAGCTTGCATGTTGCCGACCAAGCCCAGGGGCAGCTTGAGGATGTGCGTGGTGGGTGTGGCACCGAGCGGCTTCAACCATTTGCCCCCATGACGCAGCAAAGCAGTCTTCTCCTGCGCGCCAGCAATTGAAATGCGAAAGTCCTGCTCCTTACCTTGATGACCAAACTGGCCTGTCGTGACGGTGTTGCGCAAAAGGGTAGCCATAGCCTCCTCATCAAGGACTTCTCCGTCTATGCGGTTGAAGCCCGTTGGCTGTTCGTCAAGTGGCAGCAACTGAACGGCACCCACACAGTCCCTGCCAATGGCGGCCAGGAGGTCGAAGGTGTTCTCCGAGCCAGCGGCATAGCGTTGTGCCAGGCGCTTGCGGATGACGCCGCGGTCTGGCAGCAGGTTGTCAAAGAAGTGCTCGACCCGGTCTCCACGAATCGGTTCGTTGCCTACAAGTGGCAGGGGTAACGACAGTGACAACGGCCGGGCGGAACGAGACGCCAGCCAGCTATCTTCGTAACGTAACTCCATCGGCCGGCGGGTGGCTGGAGTCCAGCGGCCCACCAGTTCGCCATTGGCCCAGATGGCCAGCGGTTGGGAGCTTCCACGGCGCCCCATGACTTACCAGTCCGCCTGCTGGGAATCGGTAGCCTGCTGCTCTTCATCGCGTGGCTGAATACTCAGCTGCAGTCCCAGCTGGTTACAGATATCCAGGAGTTGGTCCACACTCAAGGAGCCTGGCGCGAGCTCCAACTCAGACACACGCTTTTGGCTCAGACCCATTCGTGCCCCGAGTTGCGCCTGCGTTAGCTTGCGGCTCTTGCGTGTGCCTTGCAGTAGGACACCCAGTTGAGGGGCGGTGGCAATGGGCTGGATTCTGTTGGACATGACTTACCGCTATTAGAAGTAAAGGCATATTACCGAAATAAGCGGTTAAACACAAATAGTGGCTTATCCGGTATTTACACCAGGGCCGTGCGCAGCCTCTTGCTCCAAGAATGAGGTCCACCCGCTGCCGTCACATTGTGCTGCTCGCAGACGCCGAGCATGGCGGTCGCGTAGTCCGAGCGCTCTACGTCTAGGAAAGACAGCGGTGCGCAGTTGTAGAGCATGAGCGGCATATTCGCGCTCAGACGGCTCGTGCGCTTGTTGCCATCCGCAAAGGGCTGCAGGTAGGCCAGGTTGACCCACAGGAAGAAGGCGGCCTCCACCGGATTGCGGATGTTCCGCACCTTGTCGACGATGGCGTTCAGCGTCTCCTCAAGGAGCGAGGGAATGCTGCTGGGGGTTTAGACCGAGCCGTCGATGTTCACCACGCGCCGGCGGATGCTGCCGATATCGCGTGAGTCGTGAAGGAGGTCTCGCATCAGCTTGGCCTGCAGGTCGACGATGACGGGCACGGTGATGCCCTCCGTCGGTACCGCATCGACCATGAACTCGATGGCGCTCTTGTGATTGAGCAGCATCAGCGTGTCCTCATCGAGCGGGGCGCCTTGTTGGCCGAGCTCGAAGAGCGCCTTGGTGTCGAGCAAGCTCTTGTTGTTACCCTCGAGGCGCGATGACGACCAGGGCAGGTCGATGAGCAACTGATCGAGCACCTCTCGCGCGTAGGTTCCTGCGGGTTGCTGGTGCTGGCTACGCCCAGCGGTGTAGAGGTCCGTGGCCAGCTCGGGCGGCAGCAAGCTGGACTGGTCCCACGGGCGGGCGCCCCGGGGCGCGGCAGGCCTCATGACGGGTTACGATCGTCTTCCATTCCAGCTTCCCGGGATAGATTGCGCCCATCATGGATAACCTGACAAGGCATGTCCAGCCCCACGTGATCGCTTTGGCGCTCGACCAGTCGTTCAACGCTGTCTTGCTGACAGATGCCAGCAAGGGGCAGGATGGGCATCGCATCGTTTATGCGAACGAAGCCTTCCGCCGCATGACGGGCTACAGCGAGCAGGAACTGCTGGGGCGCAACCCCCGGATGCTGCAGGGGGCTGGCACCAACCCGGACGTGATCGACCGGTTGCGGGAGTGTCTGCGCGAGGGAGCCTACTTCCACGGCTCGACCGTCAACTATCGCAAGGATGGGCGGCCCTACACGGTGGAGTGGAACATTTCCCCTGTGCGCAACCCTGCAGGTGAGATCACGCACTTCATCTCGGTGCAGCAAGACATCAGCAATTTGATGGGCGCCCAGAAGACCACCCAGCTTTTTGCGCATGTCCTCAACGCGACGGACGACGGCGTGGTGATCGCCGACAGCCGGGGCGTCATCGAGTTCGCGAACAAGGGGTTCGAGAAAATCACCGGTTATGGGCTGACCGAAGTTCTGGGGCGCAATCCGAGCATGCTCAAGTCGGGGGAGCAGGATGAGGCGTTCTACGAAAGGATGTGGAACACCCTGAAGACGGGCAGCACCTTCCGAAGTACCTTCATCAACCGTGCCAAAAACAACGAACTGATTCACTGTGACGAGACGATCGCGCCCCTGACCGACGAGGCGGGCGAAGTCACCCACTACGTGAGTATTTTTCGCGACCTGACCACCCGTGTGCTGGAGGAGCAGAAGTTTCGCGAGATGGTGCGCTTCGACGGACTTACGGGCGCGCTGAACCGTGCCTCCGGCGAACTGGCGCTGGAGAAAGCCTACATGCAGTGCCTTGGCAGCAACGTGCCCATGTCGATTGCCATGGTCGATATCGATCACTTCAAGCAGGTCAATGACACCTGGGGGCACAGTTGTGGGGATTCCGTTCTCAAGGCTCTGTCGCGCAGCCTGATCGCCACCCTGCGTGCCAACGACAGCGTCATCCGCTGGGGCGGGGAAGAGTTCTTGCTGATCTTCAGCGGCTGCGATCTGGATCAGGCGCTGCCTCTGGCGGAACGCTGTCGCGCGGGGGGGGGGCAACGGCTGACACACGAACGGGTGGGGCAGGTCACGCTGTCCATGGGGGTGGGAGAGTTGCGTGCCGGAGAAACCTTGGCCCACCTGATCGAGCGCGTCGATCAGGCGCTGTACAGCGCCAAACACGCAGGCCGCAACCGGGTACAGATATCCACAGCCCCGCAGGGCGGCTGATCAACCCGGTCCATCATTCCGGCCTGTAGTTGCATTGCATGCCCATTGCGTTGCCGTTGCAGGTTCGGCAGCGCGGGCTTCAGGTGCGAACCATGGCCGCCAGATAGATCTGGCAGAACTCTGGCGGCATGCGCCTGGGTTTGCCGCTGGCCAGTTCGATGCACACCAGATGCCAGCAGCCGCGCAGGATGGTGGCGCCGTCGCGGTTGCGGATCAGCTGAAAACGCCGCTCCATGGTCAGCTTCCCGTCGCTGGCCACAATCCACGTGCCCAGGGTGAGCGCATCGCCGAGCACCGATGGCAGGAGGTAGTCGTACTCGCCATGGCGGATGACCATGGCACGGTCCAGGCGCTGGTAATCGGCCATGCCCAGGCCCAGCGCCTGCGAGTGTGCCCAGCCGATCTTTTCGCACCACTGCACATACACGGCATTGTTGGTGTGGTTGTAACTGTCAATGTCGCTCGCCTGGGGCACGGCAGGCAGCGTAAAAGGGTGTGGATAGTCCCATTCCATGGCGACGATTGTCGCTCCTGGCCCGCGCCCACGGTGTCAATGGGTTGACAGCATGAGACCGAGTGCCTGTGCCTGGATCAGCAGCAGAAGCAGCAATGCGAACTGCGCCATGGCGATCCAGCGCAGCAGGCCCTCCCGCGTGAG
>DMZZ01000207.1:0-2716 GCA_003484805.1 Comamonadaceae bacterium
CTTACGGGTGTGGCTTGTGCTGGCGGTGGGCGCACCGGCCGTGAGGGTCCCTGGACGGTCAGTGTGGTGACCTTGGGCGCTGCCGTGGGTTTGCGCGGGTTTTTGGCCTTGGCCTGCTCAATGACCGTGTTGATGCTCTGGGCCAGCGCGGCCCGGTCTTCGGGGCTTTCCAGCCGCTGGATCGGCCTGGGGGTGCTCGCAGGGGCCGGATCTGAGGCATGGATACTGCCCGGCAGCAGCGAGAGAAAGCCTGCGAAGCACAGGGTTTGAAAAGGCTGCGGTAATGACGCGGTGCCGGGAGACGGAAGAAATTTCATGGTATCGGGTTCGCTAAGCCTGCGGGTACTGTACCGTGAGCGCATGGGCTGGCGGGCTATAGTGCCGACTTGCCCCGCCTGTATCCACCGCCGTGACCATCCAAACCGACGACTTCGCCCCCGCACCCGCCAAACGCGTGATTTCCGCGGCCCCCGCATCGTCCCAGGAAGAGGCGATCGAGCGCGCGCTGCGCCCCAAGTTGCTGCAGGAATACGTGGGCCAGGCCAAGGCGCGCGAGCAGCTTGAAATATTCATCGGCGCAGCGAAGAAGCGCGGCGAGGCGCTGGACCATGTGCTGCTGTTTGGCCCGCCCGGCCTGGGCAAGACCACGCTCAGCCACATCGTGGCAGCCGAGCTGGGCGTGAACCTGCGCCAGACCAGCGGCCCCGTGCTCGAAAAACCCAAAGACCTGGCCGCGCTCTTGACCAACCTGGAGCGCAACGATGTGCTCTTTATTGACGAAATCCACCGCCTCAGCCCCGTGGTCGAAGAGATTTTGTACCCCGCGCTGGAGGACTACCAGATCGACATCATGATCGGCGAAGGCCCGGCGGCGCGCTCCATCAAGCTGGATCTGCAGCCCTTCACCCTGGTGGGCGCGACCACGCGCGCGGGCATGCTCACCAACCCGCTGCGCGACCGCTTTGGCATCGTCGCACGGCTGGAGTTCTATACGCCCGAAGAACTGGCGCGCATCGTCACGCGCAGTGCGGGCCTGCTGGGCACACCCATGGACGAGGCGGGCGGCTTTGAGCTGGCACGGCGCTCGCGCGGCACGCCGCGCATTGCCAACCGGCTGCTGCGCCGCGTGCGCGACTATGCCGAGGTGAAGGGTTCGGGCCGCATCACGCTCGATATTGCCAACCGGGCGCTCGCCATGCTGGACGTGGACCCGCAAGGCTTTGACGTGATGGACCGCAAGCTCCTGGAGGCCCTGATCCACCGCTTCGATGGTGGGCCCGTGGGCCTGGACAACATAGCGGCCAGCATTGGTGAAGAGGCGGGCACTATCGAGGACGTGATCGAGCCCTACCTGATCCAGCAGGGCTATCTGCAGCGCACACCGCGCGGGCGCATTGCCACGCTGGCCGCTTACCGGCACCTGGGCGTCACGCCGCCGCAGGCGGCCGGCGGGCTGTTTTCTGAATGATCGAATGGACACCCGTGGCGCTGAGGAATGTTCTGTGAGTAAACGCTGGCTGGTTCTGGGGGGGGGGCGCTGCCGTGCTGGTGTTGGCCGTCGCCGTCGGGGCGATGGCGCTGCGTGGCCCACAGGTCGATGCCCTGGTGCTGCAGTCGGCTCCGCTGGTCCGCAGCTTGCAGTTTTCGGCGCGTGTGGCCACGCTGTCGCGCGTGGACGTGGGCAGCACGNNCAGGGTGACGTGCTGGTGCAACTGGAATCGGACGAGCTGCGCGCCGTGCTGGCGCAGGCGCTGGCCTCCGAACGCCAGGCGCAGGCACGCCTGACGGGCCTGCGCAGCAGCGGCCGCACGGCCACGCAGGCGGCAGTAGCCCAGGCCGACGCCACGCTGCGGGCTGCAAGCGCCAGCCTGGCGCGGGTGCAGCAACTGGTGGCCGAGGGTTTTTACAGCCCCGCGCAACTGGATGAAGCCCGGCGCGCGGTCGATGTGGCCCGGGCGCAGCAGCGCAATGCACAGGCGCAAAGCGAAGCGAACGCCGATGCCGGCACCGATGTGGCACAAGCCCAGGCGCAGCTGGCGGTGGCCCAGGCGGCCACCGTGGCGGCCCGTGCGCGGCTGGCACAGACGTCGCTGGTGGCGCCGACCGATGCCCGCGTGCTGGTGCGAGATGTCGAGCCCGGGCAGATCGTGCAACCCGGCAAGGCCCTGCTCAGCCTGGCGCTGGCCGGACCCACGCAGCTGGTGGCGCAGGTGGACGAGCGGTTTCTGGACCAGCTGCAGCCGGGCCAGAAGGCTGCGGTGGCGGCCGATGCCTTTGCTGGCCAGCGTTTTGCGGCGCGCGTGCTTTCCATCGCACCTGCGGTGGATGCGCAGCGCGGCGCCATCGAGGTGACATTTGCGCTGGATGCGCAGGCCCCCGCGTATTTGCGCGAGGACATGACCCTGTCGGTCGAGGTGGAGACCGCCCGGCGCGAGCGCGCCCTGGTGCTGCCCCAGGCTGCCTTGCGCGGCGCCGTGGCGGGCGACACGGGGACGGTGCTGGTGCTGCAGGACGGGCGTGCCCAGGCCCGCAACGTGCGGCTGGGAATGCGCACGCTCGATGCGGTCGAGGTGCTCGAAGGATTGCACGAGGGCGACACCGTGCTGCGTGGCGGCGCCGTGCAGGCGGGCGACCGCGTGCGCGCTCGCACCGTGGAGTGGTCTGCAGGTGCTGCGGTCCCTGCGACAGGCGCCCCGCGCCAGGGGCAGGGCGCCGA
>DMZZ01000105.1:0-1253 GCA_003484805.1 Comamonadaceae bacterium
GCATCGCGCAGCGATACGAGAGAGGGGGTGAAGGAGCGGAGCGACACTGCGGGGTGATTCCCGCTACGTGCGCTGGCGCAGGGCCTCGTACAGGCAGACGCCGCTGGCCACGGAGACGTTCAGGCTCTCGACCGCGCCCTTCATGGGGATGCTGACCAGCTCATCGCAGGTCTTGCGCGTGAGCTGGCGCATGCCGTCGCCCTCTGCGCCCAGCACCAGCGCCACGGGGCCCTTGAGATCCACCTGGTAGATGGTCTTGGGCGCATCGTCGCTGGTACCGATGATCCAGATGTTGCGCTCTTTCAGCTCATTGAGCGTGCGCGCCAGGTTGGTCACCATGAAGTACGGCATGGTCTCGGCGGCGCCACTGGCCACCTTGGCCACGGTGGCGTTGATGCCCGAGGCATGGTCCTTGGGGGCGATGACGGCATGCGCACCCGCGCCGTCGGCCACGCGCAGGCAGGCGCCGAGGTTGTGTGGATCGGTCACACCGTCGAGCACCAACAGCAGGGGCTGCTCCACACCGTCGGCTTCGAGGTTTTCCAGCAGCTCGTCGAGCGAGGTCACCTGGGCGACCGGCTCCACGCGCGCAGCCACGCCCTGGTGGCCATGGCTGCCGGCCAGCTTGGCAATGCGCAGGCTGTCGGCCTCGATCAGGCGGGCGCCCGCCTCCTTGGCGCGGTCGAGGAACTGGCGCATGCGCGCATCGCGGCGCGTGGCCTCGTAATAGATTTCGATAATGGATTGCGGCGCCGTCTTGAGGCGCACGCCCACGGCATGGAAGCCGAAAAGGACTTTGGGGCTGGACATGGAGTGATTATCCGCTGCGCCCGGATGCTATTGGTTCAATAGCTACCAGCGCTTATCTACATTGCCCTGGAAGCCAATAACGCTTAAACCCCTGCGACCCGTCCGGCCTCGATGGTGATCAGGCGTTCGCAGCGCTGGGCGATGCCCCGGTCGTGCGTGACCAGCACGAGCGTGGTGCCCTGCTCGCGGTTGAGGTCGAACATGAGCTGCATGATGGTCTCACCCGTGGCGAAATCCAGGCTACCCGTGGGTTCGTCGGCCAGCAGCACCGCCGGCTTGACCACGAAGGCGCGCGCCAACGCCACGCGCTGCTGCTCGCCGCCCGAGAGCACCTTGGGGTAATGCCCCAGGCGCTGGCCCAGGCCCACATGCTCCAGCATCTCGGTGGCGCGCTTGCGCGCATCGCGTTGCTGGGCCAGCTCCAGCGGCAACATGACGTTTTC
>DMZZ01000105.1:1338-2564 GCA_003484805.1 Comamonadaceae bacterium
GCCAGCTGGAAATCAATGTCGCGCAGAATGTCGAGTGTGCCGGTCGAATCGGTCACCGACTTGAAGACATGCTCCACGGCAATGATGGGTGATACAGGCAAGGAAGGGATTTCGGACATGAAAGGCTTTTGTTTGTGATGACAGATCGGCTTCGGCGTCACTTTATCCTGACCGCAACGGTCAGCGCGCTCGCGGGGCTTTGCAACGCCCCGGCCCTGGCGCAGTCCAGGGCGCCCCGTTCGATCCTGGTGCTGGGCGATTCACTGAGCGCCGAATACGGCCTGCCGCGCGGAACGGGCTGGGTGGCCTTGCTGGAAAAGCGCCTGGCCTCCGAAAAGCTGACCGCCACCGTGGTCAACGCCAGCGTGAGCGGTGACACCACTTCGGGCGGACGCGCCCGCCTGCCCACCTTGCTGGCGCAGCACCAACCGAGCGTGGTGGTGATCGAGCTGGGCGGCAACGACGCCCTGAGGGGCCTGCCCCTCAAGAACACCGAGGACAATCTGGCCGCGATGGTGCAGGCAGCGCAGAAAGCCGGAGCCCGGGTGCTGCTGGTGGGCATGCAGGTGCCCCCCAATTACGGCAGCGACTACGCGCGGCGCTTTGCAGGCATGTTTGAGTCTGTAGCACGGCAGCACAAGACGGCCGTGGTGCCGTTCTTTCTGAAGGGAGTGGCGGATGTGGCCGATGCCGCCCGGTGGTTCCAGCCCGATCGCATCCACCCGAACGCTCAGGCGCACCCGATCATGCTGGAAAACGTCTGGCCGGCGCTGCGCAAGCTGCTGAGCTGAAGCCTGGCGGGAGGTTCGTGCCCTTGCACGAACCTGCACCACGCGGTTCAGGCTGGCTGGGCGTCGCCCGGACCATCGGCCGGACTGGAGATGCTGGGGTTGTCGTCCGACGGGCCATTCTGGGCGTCCGGGGCATCGCCATGGCGCGCTTGGGAGGCCTTGGAGCGCAGCTTTTCTTCTTTTTTCTTCTTCTTGGCGAGCTCGCGCTGGCGTTTTTCGTATCCGTAGTTGGGGGTTGCCAAGGTGTGTGCTTTCTAGAGTTGAGACCCACTGTAACAGCTTGGCCCGGCGCCAGCGTCAAACACCGGCTGGCTCGGGTGGCTTGACGGCCGCGCGATAGGCATGCCAGCTCGCATGCCCCAGCAAAGGGCCCACCAGCAGAAGCCCGGCGCCAAAGGCCCAGAGGGACAGCCCGACCAGCACGGTGATCAACCC
>DMZZ01000105.1:2630-13376 GCA_003484805.1 Comamonadaceae bacterium
ACGAAACTCCAGTTCTGCGGATTGAAGATGGCCTGCATCACGCCGGTGGTTGAAGGCATGCCTGTGTTGAAGAACACGGCAAACACCACTAGAGAGGCCCTGCCCCAGAGCAACTCCAGCACCACCAGCACCAGCACCAGCATGCCCATGCTGCCCATGTGCTTGTCCCAGCAGGTGATGGACTGGCCGAGGTCCGGCACCAGGCCCGCCTCGCGTCGGCGGCTCGTGTCATATAGGCCCATGGCCAGAAAAGGCCCCAACAGCAGGCAGCCGCTGGCCATCGACATGACGTACTCCGGTTTCGACCGGAACACCCAGCCCAGCACCAGCGCCATGGCCCAGAAACAAGCACCATAAAACAGCGAAATCCCCGGAGACGCCCGCATGTCGGCCCACCCCAGGCGCAACCAGCGCCAGGGGTCCACCCAGCGAAGCGGCTGCAGAACGATCGGCGGCTGAGAAGGGGTCGTTGCGGTGGTGGAGTTCATGGGATCCCGGGTTTTGACCCAATGTATGCCTCCCCATGCCCTCTTGATTTATCTCAAAACATAGCCGACTTGATTGCTGGGTTATTGGCTGAAAGGCCCGCTCATGCCGCGCCAAATGCCTGCCGCAGCGCCTGCTGCAGGTCCGCTTGCAGATCGGCCGATGCCTCCAGACCGATGGAAAACCGCACCACGGTGCCCGGAAGCAGGTGCGGCGTCGGTCGGCTGCGCATACCGCTCAGCGCGTAAGGCACCACCAGACTCATCGGCCCGCCCCAGCTGTAGCCGATCTTGAAGAGGCGCAAGCCATCGCAGAACGCATCCACCTGCGCCTGGGTGTGTCGCGGGTCGATGACGATGCTGAACAGTCCCGCCGCCGCGCCCTGCCCCGCATTGGCACTGCCGCACAGCGTGCTCCAGTGCGCATGTCCGGGGGAGCCGGGCAGCGCCGGGTGCAGCACCTGCACCACCGGAGCCTGCTGCTGCATCCAGAGCGCCAGGCTGCGCGCGGCCCGGTCATGGGCACGGTAGCGCAGGCCGATGCTGGGCAGGGCGCGCAGCACGGCTTCGGCATCGTTGGCCCCCACGCCCAGACCCAGGTGCATGTGCAGCAACTTGATTTTCATGTGCAGCGCAGGGTCGCGCGTGATGACGCTGCCCATGAGCACGTCGCCACCCCCGCTGGGGTATTTCGTCAGGGCATGGATGGACACATCCACGCCCAGACTGCCGTCACCGCTCAGATCGAAGGGTGCAAATGCCAGGCCCGCACCCCAGGTGTTGTCCAGCGCGGTGGTCACGCCGCGCGCACGGCAGATGCGCACGAGTTCGCACAGATCGGGGAATTCCAGCGTCACCGAGCCCGGGGCTTCGAGCCACACCAGGCGCGTGGCGGGTGTGATGCGCGCGGCCAGGTCAGCCGGGTCGAGCGCGTCGTAGAACACGGTGCGGACGCCGAACTGCGCCAGGGTGGATTCGCTCATGGACTTGTTGGGGCCATAGGCGTTGTCGGGCACCAGCACCTCGTCGCCCGCCTTGAGCAGCGCCAGCGACACATTGCCAATGGCCGCCAGGCCGCTGGGCACCAGAACGCACTGCAGCCCGCCCTCCAGCGCGCACAGGCGCTCTTCCAGGATGAAGGTGGTGGGCGTGCCATGCAGGCCGTAGGTATAGCCGCTTTTGTCCTTCCATTCGCGCGTGCGCATGGCCGCGACATTGGGGAAGATGACGGTGGAGGCCTTGAACACCCCCGGCTGGGGGGCTACAAATCCTGCGGGAGGCAGGTAATCGTGGTGAACAAGGCGGGTAACGAGATCAGTATCGTGGTCGTTCATGCCAGCCATGGTAGCGCGCCACCTCGGGGTAACCCAAGGCGGCGCGGGGGTGCCTGCAAGCAGGGCTTATGCGGCATGCACCGCGTGCCCCGCAGCGTGGCATTAACCGGGCGTCACGACCAGTTGGTTGCTCACCGAGGTCACACCGCTAACGCCCTTGGCGATGGACTCGGCGCGGTCACGGGCAACCGTGGAAGGCGCAGGCCCGTTCAGTGTGACCTTCCCATTGACGGTGTCGACGTTGATCTTGACGGCACTCAGGTCAGGGTCCTTGGCAAGGCCTGCGCTCACCTGGGCGGTGATGGTGGCGTCGTCCATCGCACCCTTGGCGGCGTTGGCAGCCTCCTTTGCGGTGGCCTCGGCACTGGCTGCGCCCTGCTCCATCTTGATTTCTGCGCGCTCCATGGCGCCTTCGGCCTTCACACGGGCGTCGGCGGCTGCCTGCTCTGTCTTTTCGACGGCAGAGTCCAGGCGCTGCCCCACGGTGGGCTCCTCGGTCTTGCTGCAGGCAGCCAGGCCCAGGGCCAGGGCGCTGACGGCCAGGATGCTTGCAATGCGGTGGGCGGGACGATCGATCAGATTCATGGGGTTCATGCAGTGACTCCTTGCGGTTGAAACATGGGGACACTGTAGGCAGCGGGAAGGCGCATGCGGGTGGGACACCGCCGAAGTGTTTGTAGGACAGCGGCGCCAGCCGTTCATCGGCAGCAGTCCTTGCAGGGGGGCGACAATCGGGGCATGACCGTGTCTTCGCTCGCCCGCTGGCTCCCCTTTCTGAAATGGCCCCGTCCCGATGCAGAGCTCCTCCGGGGAGAATTCTGGGCCGGCATGACCGTGGGCCTGATGCTGGTGCCTCAGGGAGTGGCCTACGCGGCATTGGCCGGGATGCCGCTGGTGACCGGCATCTACGCTTCGCTCCTGCCCGCGCTGGTGGCCGTGCTCTGGGGTTCATCGTCGCGGCTGAGCGTGGGCCCGACAGCGCTGACCAGCCTGCTCATCGGCGCCTCGCTCACCGGCCTGGCCGAACCCGGCAGCGCACAGTGGGTGGCACTGGCCGCATGGATGGCACTGCTCACGGGAGCGCTGCAACTGCTGCTGGGGCTGGTGCGTTTCGGCTGGCTGCTCAACCTCGTCACCTCGCCCGTGCTCAGCGGGTTCACCCAGGCCGCCGCACTGCTGATCCTGGCCTCCCAGCTGCCAGCCCTTACGGGCCTGCGGGTACCCCTGGCCGACTTGGCGGCCAGCCCGGGCGTGCAGCACTTTGACCTGCTCGGCGCCGGCATGGGCCTGGGCAGCATCGCAGCACTGGTGCTGGCCAAGCGCTTCTGGCCTGGATTTCCGGCGGTGATCGTGGTGATGGGCGCAGCAGCCCTGGCCAGCCGGGCCCTGGGCTACGAAGCGGGCGGCGGTGCCGTGGTGGGCGCCCTTCCCGCCGGTCTTCCTCAGCCTTACTGGCCCGGTGCCCTGCCCTGGGGCACCTTGGGCGCGCTGATCATGCCCGTGCTGGTGATCACGCTGGTGAGCTTCCTGGAAACAGCGTCGAGTGCCAAAGTGGAGCACCAGGAGGGCGGCACGCGTTGGAACGAGAACCAGGACCTGATCGCCCAGGGCCTTGCCAAGATCAGCTCGGGGCTGTGCGGCAGTTTCACCACCAGTTCTTCTTTTTCTCGCTCGGCCATCAACCTGTATGCCGGTGCGCGCACCGGCTGGGCCACGCTGTTTGCTTGCGCGCTGGTGCTGGTGGCCCTGCTGTGGTTGACCCCGGCGCTGCACCACGTGCCCCAATCGGTGCTGGCGGCCGTGGTGGTGACAGCCATCACCGGCCTCATCAAGCCCGCCCTGCTGCCGCAGCTCTGGCGCATCTCGCGCGTCGAGGCCACGATTGGCGCTCTGACCTTCGTAGTGACGCTGGCGGCCGCCCCCAACCTCTACTGGGGCGTGCTGGCGGGTTTGGTAGTGAACCTGAGCCACTTTCTCTATCAGCGTCTGCACCCGCGCATCATCGAGGTCGGTCTGCACCCCGACGGCAGTCTGCGCGACCGGCACCTGTGGCACCTGCCCCCGCTGGCCCCGCGCCTGCTGGCCCTGCGCATGGATGCCGAACTGGACTTTGCCTCGGCCAGTGCAATGGAACGCACCCTGTCCGAGCGCATGGCCGATTTCCCCCGACTTGCCCATGTCTGCCTGTTCGCCCAGCCGATCAATCGCATTGATGTGACGGGGGTGGAAACCTTCGCGCGCCTGATGGCTCTGGTGCAGCGCCAGGGTTGCACCCTGCATATCAGCGGCCTCAAGCTACCTGTGGAACAGGCGCTGGAACGCGCCCGTGTTCTTGTGCCCGGCCCCCACTTGCGCACTTACCGCACCGATGCCGAGGCATTGCAGGCACTGCAACGGATCGACGGCGCCTCCGTTTGAGCGTGTTCGGGGGTTACACTTCAGAATCTGACCTGTTACACCCGTGCCCCACACCGCGCCTTCTCTCCTCGTCGATCTGCGTGACCTTCGTCTGGACACGGCCGTCTCACTGGTCGGTCTGGAGGGGGCTGCGCCGACGACGCCAGCATCTTCCACGCCAGCACAGTACTTGCAACGGCTGATCGACGGCCTGTGCGATCTCTCGTTGAAGGATCCCCTCACGGGACTGGCCAACCGGCGCCATTTCCAGGCCGTGCTCGAACGCGAAATCGACCGAGTGACGCGCTCAGGAGAGGCCGCATTGCTGCTGATGCTCGACATCGACCGCTTCAAGCAGGTCAACGATACTTATGGGCACCTTGCCGGCGACCGGGTGCTGCAGGCCGTCGCACGCACATTGAACAGTTGTGTGCGCCCCATGGACACCCTGGCCCGCTATGGCGGGGAAGAGTTCGCCGTGGTGCTGCCCGCATGCCAGGCGGCCTTCGGCAGGGCCGTCGCCGAGCGCATCCGCCGAACCATTGCCGCCACCCCCGTGCGCATCGACAGCAGCACCGAACTGGACGTCACCATCAGTATTGGTGGTGCCTTTGCCCTGCAATGGATCCGTTCGACCACGCCGCTCTGGACCGACCGTGCCGATCACCAGCTCTACCGGGCAAAATCGGAAGGCCGCAACCGTGTATGCATCGAGGAACAACCGGACAGCACCGTCACTGCCGAAGAAAAGGGGATGCTTTTCGGCCCCCTCTACACCCCTTCGGGCTGGGGCGACCTGCCTGCCATGAACCTCAACGACAGCGCCCACTGAAAGCAAAGAGATGAGCGACGCGCCGTCCCCCACCACCCCACTTTCCCCTGCAGCCACCACCCAGGGCGCACGCATCATTGCCGTGACCAGCGGCAAAGGCGGCGTCGGCAAGACCTTCGTCTCTGCCAACCTGGCGGCGGCCCTGACCCGTCGTGGCCAACGCGTTCTGGTGCTTGATGCCGATCTGGGCCTGGCCAACCTGGACGTGGTGCTCAACCTGCACCCCAAGATCACGCTGCACGACGTATTCACCGGCAAATCCAGCCTGGAAGACGCGGTGATTGCCGCTCCCGGCGGCTTCTCGGTCGTTTTGGCAGGCTCGGGCATGGTCGAGTATTCGCGCCTCACGCCCGAGGTGCGCAACCAGTTCCTGAACGTCATCCAGTCCCTGGCACCACGGTTCGACGTCATCCTGCTGGACACCGGCGCCGGGATCTCTGACGTGGTGCTGTTCTCCGTCTCGCTGGCGTCCGAGGTGCTGATCGTGGCCACGCCCGAGCCCACATCGCTCACCGACGCCTACGCCGCCATCAAGGTGCTGGCCATGCAGCAAAAGCGCCAGCATGTGCGCATGGTCGTCAACCAGGCGGCCCGCCCGGGCGATGGCCGGGCCATCACCAGCCAGTTGCAGCAGGTGCTTGAACGCTTCGTCGCCACCGATTCCGGCCGCCCGCTGCGCCTGATCCACATGGGTGACATCCCGGCCGACCTGGCCGTGCGTGACGCCGTGATGCGCCGCCAGCTGCTGTTGCTTTACACCCCCGGCTGCCCGGCGGCGCTGGCCATTTCCCAGCTGGCCGGAAAAATCGAAGAAACACTGCTCGCCCGTGCGGGTTGAGCCGCCGCCCCTTCAGGGCTGAAGGTCAAACACCAGTACCTCCGCGCCCTCGCCCTGCCCCAGCGCCAGGCGCGATTCCTGCACTAGCAGGGCGGCGTCGCCCGCCACCAGGCGCTGGCCATTCACCTGCAATGCCCCACGGACCAAGAGTACGTAGTATTTGCGCCCCGTCTCCAGCGGCATGTCAACAGCTTCACCTGCATCGAACAGGCCGGCATACATGCGGGCATCGGCGTGGATGCTGACCGACCCCGATGCGCCATCGGGTGACGCCACCAGGCGCAACCGGCCCCTCTTTTCATCCTCGGCGAAAGCCTTCTGCTCGTAGCCGGGCTCCACGCCCTGGCGGTCGGGCATGATCCAGATCTGCAGGAAATGCGTGGTCTGCCCCTGGGCATGGTTGAACTCGCTGTGCATCACCCCCGTGCCCGCACTCATGCGCTGCACCTCGCCGGGGGGAATGCTCACCACGTTGCCCATGCTGTCCTTGTGGGCCAGTTCACCCGACAGCACATAGCTGATGATCTCCATGTCGCGGTGGCCGTGGGCTCCGAAACCCGTGCCCGGGGCAATGCGGTCCTCGTTGATCACGCGCAGGTTGCCGAACCCCATGTGGCGGGGGTCGTGGTAACCCGCGAACGAAAAGCTGTGGAATGACTGCAGCCAGCCATGGTCTGCGTAACCCCGGTCCTGTGATTTGCGTACGGTCAGCATGGTGTGTGCTCCTTTCAAGACTTCAATGTAGAACCGGCACAGCATCCTGTGGGCCTGCCGGATTGATGGAACAATTCAAAATATCTGAATTCGCACCGATCCACCATGCAAAACACACGCGATGTCCTCACCCCCGAAAACCTCGCCATGCTGCAGGTGATCGCCGAGTCCGGCAGCTTCGCTGCGGCTGCCCGGCAGCTCGGCCTGGTGCCCAGCGCGCTGACGTACCGGGTACGCCAGATCGAGGATGCGCTGGATGTGCTGCTGTTCGACCGCAGCGCACGCCAGGCCCGGCCCACCGAGGCGGGGGTCGAACTGCTGCGCGAAGGTGCACGGCTGCTGCGCGATGTCGATGCCGTGGCTCACCGCGTGCGGCGTGTTGCCACCGGATGGGAGCCCCAGCTAACCCTCTCCGTCGATGGCGTGGTTTCGCCCCACACCATGCTCGAACTGGTCGAGGCCTTCTATGCTCTGGCGCCCCCCACACGCCTGAAGCTGCGCAATGGCATCATGAACGGCACACTCGAAGCCCTGACCTCGGGTCGGGCCGACCTGGCCATCGGCGTTTCGGTGGCCGGAACCAACGTGGCCGGTCTGCAGCAGGAGCTGCTGGGCGACCTGCTGTTCATCTACGTGGTGGCACCCCATCACCCTTTGGCCACGGCGCCCGAGCCGATCACCGACGCCACGTTGCTGGAACACCGCGCCGTGGCCGTGGCCGACTCCGCGCAGCGCGGCGGCCTGACCATGGGCCTGCTGGGCGGACAGGACGTATTGACCGTGGACACCATGCAGGCCAAGGTCCAGGTGCAGTTGCGTGGTCTGGGCGGCGGCTTCCTGCCCGAGCCCATGGTGCGCCCCTATGTCGAGGCAGGCCATCTGGTGGTGCGCAAGGTGGCACGGCCCGCGCGCAGCATCCGCATGCATTACGCCTGGGGCGGCCCGGGATTCACGGCCCCCGGCCGGGCGCTGCAATGGTGGCTGAGCCAGTTGCAGAGCCCGACAACCCGCCGTGCCTTGCTGGAAAACCACCACCACTTTTGATGTGCAAGGGGGCGCCAGGCGTGTAGAGTGCATACATATCACCTTATTCCCCACTGGCCTCCGCCCGAAAGACCCGCACATGCCTGCACGCAAACCGCCCCGAGCCACCCGCCCCCGAAGCCAGCGCACCGCCACGGCGCCCCGAAGCATCGCCGTGATTGGCGCCGGCATGGCCGGCGTGGCCTGTGCCCGCACGCTCATGCAGGCGGGTCACCAGGTCACCGTTTTTGAAAAGACCGACCATGCCGGCGGACGCACCACCACGCTGCAGACACCCTTTGGCGGCTTTGATGCCGGTGCGCAGTACTTCACCGTGCGCGACGAGCGCTTTACCCAGGCCCTGGCCACCGTGCCCGGCATGTGCCGCCCCTGGAGCGCCAACACGGTGCGCGTGCTCGACGCTGCGGGCCGCGTGATCGCTGCCAACCCGCTACCCAATGATCCGCACTGGGTGGCCCGGCCCGGCATGGGCACCCTGGTGGACGCCTGGGCACTGCCGTTGCAGCAGGCCGGCTGCCTGCACACCGGCACCCATGTGCTGCGCATTGAACCCGACCGCCTGGCCCCCCAGCGCTGGCAGGTGCGCACCCAGTCCGCCGAAGGCGGGCAGCATGTGTTTGCCGACTTCGATGCAGTGCTGCTGGCGCTGCCCGCTGCACCCGCACAGGCCCTGCTCGACAACAGCGGTGTGGGCGCCAGCATGGCCACCGCCCTGGCCGGCGTGACCATGGCGCCGTGCTGGTCCCTGATGCTCGCCTTCCCCCAGGCTGTGCGCCCCGGCCTGACCACGCTGGGGCCGCAATGGAATGCNNCCCGGGCGCAGCATCATCGAACGCTGGACCGTGCAGGCCAGCCCGGCCTGGTCGGCCGAGCACCTGGAAGACGACGCCGAGCGCGTGCAGGCCAAGCTGATCAAGGCCTTCTCCGAGGTCACGGGCATCCGCGCCGAACCCACCCACGCCGAGGTTCGCCGCTGGCGCCATGCGCAAACCACGCGGCCCCTGGGCCGCAGCCATCTGTGGGACGGCAAGGCCGGCATCGGTGCTTGCGGCGACTGGTGCCTGGGGCACCGCCTGGAGGACGCCTTCATTTCCGGACTGGAACTGGCGCTCACCGTGGCATGACGGCAGGTGGCTACGTCGGCCGGTTCGCCCCCTCCCCCACGGGCCCCTTGCATGCGGGCTCGCTGGTGGCGGCCCTCGCAAGCTGGCTGGATGCGCGCGCCTGGAATGGCGGGCGTGGGGGTCGCTGGCTGGTGCGTATCGAAGACGTGGACACCCCGCGCTGCGTGGCCGGAGCAGCTGAGCAGATCCTGGCCCAGCTGGCCACCTGCGGCTTGCACCCGGACGAGTCGCCGGTCTGGCAATCACAACGGGGGCCGCTGTACCAACAAGCGCTCGACGCGCTGACAGCACGGCAACTGGCCTACCCCTGCGCCTGCTCCCGCAAGGACATCGAAGCAGCCCACGCCGCCGCAGGCCATATGCGACAGCGCCACACCGAGCTGCCGTATCCGGGCACTTGCCGGGCCGGATTGAACGGCAAACCGGTGCGCGCCTGGCGCTTCGCGACGACAGACTTTATGGAAAATATGGCCTCATGGCCTGTCGATAAAGCGCAAGCAGCTACATTTTCAATAGCAATCAATACCCTATCCTGGCATGATCGCCGCCTGGGCCGACAGCAGCAGGATGTCGTGCACAGCGTCGGTGACTTCGTTCTCCGCCGCGCCGATGGCCTGTGGGCCTACCAGCTGGCCGTGGTGGTGGACGACGGCGCCCAGGGCATCACGCATGTGGTTCGGGGCGAAGATCTCGCCGACAATACGCCGCGCCAGATATTGCTGCAACAGGCCCTGGGCCTGCCCACGCCCCGCTACCTGCATACTCCGCTGGTGCGCGGCGCTGACGGAGAAAAGCTCTCCAAGCAGCATGGCGCCGCACCCCTGGACCTTGACGCCCCCCTGCAAGCGCTGGAGGCGGCTGCAAGCGTGCTGGGATTACCCCCATTGGTGCATCCTCGCAACACCCTGCTCCACGACGCCCTGGCACAGTGGGTCAGGGCATGGATGCATCTCTACAATCAGACATCGTGACAGAACTGCCCCCCAACGCCTCCGCCCCCGGCGACGCTNNCCCATCCCAAGACCATCAAGAGCTTCGTGCGCCGCGCCGGTCGCACCACCACGGGCCAGGCCAAAGCCTTCGAAGACCTGGGCCCGCGCTTCATCGTGCCCTATGCCCCCGCACCCCTTGATGCCGTGGCCGCATTCGGCCGCAGTGCCCCCCTGGTGCTGGAAATCGGCTTCGGCATGGGTGAGGCCACGGCCCACATCGCCCGCGTGCGCCCCCAGGACAACTTTCTGTGCTGCGAGGTGCACGAACCCGGCGTGGGCGCGCTGCTCAAACGCATCGGTGAACAGGGCCAGACCAACATCTGCATCCTGCAGCACGATGCCGTAGAGGTCATCGATCACATGCTGCCGCCTGGCAGCCTCGACGGTGTGCACATTTTCTTTCCCGACCCCTGGCACAAGACCAAGCACAACAAGCGCCGTCTGATCCAGCCGCCGCTCGTGGCCAAGCTGGTGGCACGGCTCAAGCCCGGTGGCTATATCCACTGCGCCACCGACTGGCAGCCCTATGCCGAGCAGATGCTGCAGGTGCTCTCCAGCGACCCCCTGCTGGTCAATACGGCCGAGGGCTATGCTCCGCAGCCCGACTACCGGCCGCTCACCAAGTTCGAGAACCGGGGCCTGAAGCTCGGTCATGGGGTGTGGGACCTGGTGTTCAAGCGCCGCTCCTGAACCTGGACACTGCACCCTATGAAGCCCATCCTGCAGAACCTGGTAGAAATGACCGGCCACCGCGACCATTTGCGGCTGGAGGTATCGGTGCTTTCCACCCTGCAGGCGCTCAGCAGCATCGTGCAGGTGCGAGCGCTGGAGGTCTTTTCCAAGGACGATGCGCTGTACGTACGGCCCCGCACCTGGATGGACAACGGCCAATGGCGCAGCGCCGAAACCGAGAACGCCAGCGACCCAGCAAGCCAGCCCATCGACCAGATCCCGGCGCTGAACACCTGCATTCAGGAACGCAGCCC
>DMZZ01000199.1:0-2549 GCA_003484805.1 Comamonadaceae bacterium
CGGTGCGCGCCGCCAGGGCCAGCAGCGCCGGGTCGTGCGCCAGCGCCAGGGCGCCCGTGCCGTACACCTCCACCACCTCGGGCTCCAGGTGCTCGGCGATCAGGGCGCGCGGGGCGCCCTCGGCGATCTTGCGGCCGTGGTCGAGCACCAGCAGGCGTGAGCACAGGCGCTCGGCCTCGTCCATGAAGTGCGTGGTCAGCAGGATGGAGGTGCCCTGCTGCACCAGGCGCTGCAGCCGCTCCCACATCAGGTGGCGCGCCTGCGGGTCCAGGCCGGTGGTGGGCTCGTCGAGCAGCAGCAGGCGCGGTGCATTGACCAGTGCGCGGGCCAGCGACAGGCGCCGCTTCATGCCGCCCGACAGTTCACCAGGCTTGGCATGGGCCTTGTGGGTGAGTGCGGCAAATTCCAGCAACTGAGGCGCCCGTTCGTCCATGACGCGCGGCGCCAGTCCGAAATAGCGACCGAACACGCGCAGGTTTTCCAGGCAGGTGAAGTCGGGGTCGAGCGAGTCGAACTGCGTCACCACGCCGATCTCGGCCTTGATGGCCAGGGCGTCGCGTGGCATCTGCAGCAGCGGGCCGCCGCCTGCGGGCTGGTAGTGGATGCTGCCGCCGTCGGGTGCGCTCAAGCCCAGGCACATGCGGATGGTGGTGGTCTTGCCGGCGCCATTCGGCCCGATGACGCCGAGGCATTCGCCGGGGGCCATCGAAAACGAGACGTCGTTGACCACGGTGGTTTCGCCGTAACGCTTGCTCAGGTGGCGGACCTCGAACAGGGGCGAGGCCAGGGGGAGGGGCGCGGAGGGGGTGTCCATGGGGTGATTGTGAAGGAAATGGGCGATGAAGGCCCTGAATGCGAGCGCAATAAGCTATGAATTCAATAGCAAATAGAGGGGGTGGATAAGGCTTGACGAACGTCAAATCCCGTTGAATTTCCGTACTGGAAAAGTGGGAATTTTTGTCAATCCGGACATGCTATGAGTTGGTGACAAAAGGTGCAAAGGGTTCGCATGGACAAACAGGCTTCTCCGGGTTCGCCGTATGAGCGTCAACGCCAGGCCGCCAGGGCGCTGGATGAAAGCGTGCAGGCCCAGATGGCGCGTGCCAACAGGGGGCTCTCTTCGGTGTCCATGGCGCTGGCGCAGCAGGCTTGGCTGGCGACGGACGCTGAAGGCCAGCCGCTGCCCGAGAAGGACGCACGTTTTCGCGACGCAAGCTGGCAGCAGTGGCCCTTCAATGCCGTGAAGGAAAGCTTCAAGGCCAGCGACGCCTGGTGGCGCGAGGCCGCGCAGGTGGACGGCTTGACGCGGCACCACCAGCATGTGGTGGATTTCTTCACCCGGCAGGCGCTTGATGCCGTGTCGCCCTCGAGCTGGCCCTTCACCAACGCCGAGGCACAGCAGCGTGCGCGCGAAACAGGCGGGCAGAGCCTGCTGCAGGGCTACCAGCATTTCACCGAAGACCTCAAAAAGCACCAGAGTGCCTCGCACGATGCCGATCCGCAAGTGCTGGAGCCCCTGACTTTCGAGGTGGGCAAGGACGTGGCCGTCACGCCCGGCAAGGTGGTGTTCTGCAACCACCTGATCGAGCTGATCCAGTACACGCCCACCACCGACACGGTTTACCCGGAGCCGTTGCTCATCGTGCCCTCGTGCATCACGAGACGCCCTTTGTGCTGGCCCTGCTGGCAGGCCTGGAGGGCGCGCCCCCCCCATCAAGACCGTGGCGCACCGCGTGGTGCATGGCGGCGAGGATTTTCGCGATAGCGTGCCTGTCACCGATGCGGTGCTCGAACGCCTGGCGCGCCTCAACTCCCTGGCGCCGCTGCACCAGCCGCACAACCTGGCGGGTATCCGTTCGTTCCGCCAGGCCTTCCCGGGGCTGCCGCAGGTGGCCTGTTTCGACACGGCTTTCCATGCCGGCCTGTCCGAGGTGGCCAGCGCTTTTGACCTGCCGACCGCTCTGACCGAACAGGGTGTTCGGCGCTTGACGGTCTGATGATGGGCACGCGCAGCGGCATGCTCGACGCGGGTGTGCCGCTCTACCTGATGGAGCAGGGCTGGGACCATGACCGCATCCAGAAGCTGCTCTACAAGCAGAGCGGCCTGCTCGGCGTCGCAGCGTGCCATCGACCAGTTCATCTACCGCGTGGTGCGCGAGTCGGGCGCCATGGCGGCCAGCATGGGCGGGCTCGATGTGCTGGCCTTCAGCGGCGGCATCGGCGAGAACGATGCTGCCCTGCGCACCCAGGTGTGCGACCAGCTCGGCTGGATGGGGGGGCGCATGGACGCCGTGCGCAATGCCGGTGTGCCGGGTGACGCGGCCCATGCGATCCATGCCGAGGGCAGTGCCGTGGAGGTCTGGGTCGTTCCGACCGACGAGGGCCGCGTGGCCGCACGCGAGGCGGCCCGCCTACTGCACCCGGCTGACGATGCCGGTGCGATGGAAAACAATCGATAAAAGTGGCTATGTCGATTGCTGGTAAAGCGCTGATAGCTATTTAATTCATAGCATCTTGGGTCGCGCTGTGCAGGCGGCCGCGCCCGGCGG
>DMZZ01000199.1:2580-4680 GCA_003484805.1 Comamonadaceae bacterium
CCGCAGGCGCTGGCGCAGCCGCTGGTCGAGCGGCGCGCCGGCCGATGCGTCGCTGTGCAGCAGCAGGCAGAACTCCTCGCCGCCCAGGCGCGCGGCCAGGTCGCCGTCGCGGCGCGTTTTCTTGAGCAGGCGGCTGAACAGCTGCAGGGCGCGGTCGCCCACCTCATGGCCATGGGTGTCGTTCACCTGCTTGAAATGGTCCAGATCGAGCATGAGGGCGGTGAGCGGCAGGTCATGGCGCCGGGCGTGCGCCAGCATGGCCTGGGCGCGCTCCTCGAAGCCACGCCGGTTGGGCAGGCTGGTCAGTGCGTCGGTCACGGCGAGTTCGCGCAGCTTGATCTCGGCTTCGTCGCGCCAGGCCACCAGCATGGCGATGGTGTTGAGCACCACCGTCACGCAGGCGCCCAATGCAAAGGCCAGGTTGACCGGATGGGGCGTGCGAAAGCTGGGGTACTGGTCGGTGAAGGCGCCCACGATGCCACGTGCCAGAGTCAGGCACGCCATGGTCAGCATGCTGACGAAAATCAATCTGCGCCAGCCCGTCTCTGCGGGCCGCTGGGGCTGCAGCGTGGCGCGAGCCACCAATAGCGTGACCGCAGCCAGCAGGGTGTTGGCCCAGCCCACGCGGATGGCATAGTTGCCGAAGCTCAAGAAGTAGCCCAGCGGCGTGGCCACCACGAGCACCAGCAGCAGGCGTGGCCAGGGCCGGGGGCCCAGCCATCCGGCGAGCGCACGGTAGTTCATCCACTGCGCCGCTGTCCCGCAGCCGATGGAGACCGTGGACAGGATGCGGTCGGCCAGTGTGGCAGGGACGTAGGTGGATGCGATGATGGCCGCCCAGGCCAGGGCCTGCAGCAGCAGGCTGGCCTGCACGTAGCGGGCGGATGCGCTGATGTTCCGGCCCATGATGAGCGGCAGCGATGCCGAGATCATGAACAGGCTGATGGCCGTGGTGGCCAACAGGGTCAGAAAATCCAGTTGCATGGTCCTGGATTACTGGAACGCCACCTCGGCAAAACTGCGCAGCTTGCGGCTGTGCAGGCGCTGCACGCCGCCGCTGCGCAGGATCTCGATGGCGCGCATGCCGATGCGCAGATGCTGGTCCACGCGCTCGCGGTAGAAGTGGTTGGCCATGCCGGGCAGCTTGATCTCGCCGTGCAGCGGCTTGTCGCTCACGCACAGCAGCGTGCCGTAGGGCACCCGGAAGCGGAAACCGTTGGCGGCTATTGTTGCGCTCTCCATGTCCAGCGCCACGGCGCGGCTCTGGCTGAAGCGCCGCTGGGGGGTGTTGTCCGGCAGCAGCTCCCAGTTGCGGTTGTCGGTGCTGGCCACGGTGCCGGTGCGCATGATGCGCTTGAGCTCGTCGCGGCCCATGCGTGTGACGTCGGCCACGGCCTGCTCCAGCGCTACCTGGATTTCTGAAAGCGCCGGAATCGGTACCCACAGCGGCAGCTCTTCGTCGAGCACATGGTCCTCGCGCACATAGGCGTGGGCCAGCACGTAGTCGCCCAGTTGCTGTGTGTTGCGCAGGCCGGCGCAGTGGCCCAGCATCATCCAGGCATGCGGGCGCAGCACGGCGATGTGGTCGGTGATGGTCTTGGCGTTGGCCGGTCCCACACCGATGTTGACCATGGTGGTGCCGCTGTGATCCTGCCGCACCAGGTGGTAGGCAGGCATCTGCGGCAGGCGCGGCGGCTGTGCTCCCAGTTCGTCACCCGGCGCTGCGGCCAGGCCGACGCGGCGCGTGACCACGTTGCCAGGCTCGATGAAGGCGATGTATTCGCTGTCGGGCTTGGCCATCTCGGCGTGGCCCAGGCGCACGAACTCGTCGATGTAGAACTGGTAGTTGGTGAACAGCACGAAGTTCTGGAACCACTCGGGCGCCGTGCCGGTGTAGTGGCGCAGGCGGTGCAGCGAATAATCGACGCGCGGCGCGGTGAACAGCGACAGGGGCTGTGCCTCGCCCGGGCGGTGCTGGTGCGTGCCGTTGGCGATGCCGTCGTCCATGGCGGCCAGGTCGGGCAGGTCGAACAGGTCGCGCATCAGCATGCGCCGCTCGGGGCCCAGCTGGCCCTCCACATGGTCGTGCTCGGCAAAAGA
>DMZZ01000199.1:4704-4988 GCA_003484805.1 Comamonadaceae bacterium
AGCCGTAGGCCAGCTTGCTGTCGGCGCGCGCCACGGTGCTGGTGTGAACGCGCACGAAGGGGTAAAACGCACGCACCGGTGCGGCTGGAGTCTCGCCAGCCACGAAGCGCTGCATGGCGTCCCGCNNTGTGGCGGGTGGGGGCGATGAAGTCAGGAATCTGGGGCATGCGTCTATTGTCCACATGCGCACCGGGACGCGTGTGACAGGCGGGTCTCGAAGCCCGGGTTAACGCAACAGCCACAGGCGCGTGGCATGCGCATCCATGGGCACCGACACCAGGTAG
>DMZZ01000200.1:0-688 GCA_003484805.1 Comamonadaceae bacterium
CACCCCCACCACACATCCTTCCCTGGTCGCTTCCCTGCTCGAGGTCCGTCATCTGAGCAAGCGCTATGGCGAGGCCGCCGTGGTCAACGACGTGTCGTTCTCCATGGCACCCGGAGAATGCCTGGGCGTCATCGGCCCCAACGGCGCGGGCAAGACCACCACCATCCGCATGTGCCTGGGCCTCACGGCACCCGACGGCGGCAGCATCCATTACCAGCCCGCTGGCGGCGGCCCTCTGCTGCAGATGCCGCGCGACGCCCTGGCCATCAAGGCCGAGATCGGCGTGGTGACGCAGTTCGACTCGCTCGACCCCGACTTCACCTGCCTGGAGAACCTGCGTGTTTTCGGCCGCTATTTCGGCCTGGGGCCACGGGTGATGGACGAACGGGCGCCCCAGTTGCTGGAATTTGCCGCGCTCACGCACAAGGCCCATGCCAAGCCCGGCGAACTGTCGGGCGGCATGAAGCGGCGCCTGTCGCTGGCGCGCGCGCTGGTCAATGCACCGCGCCTGCTGCTGCTCGACGAGCCCACCACCGGCCTGGACCCGCAGGCACGCCACCTGATGTGGGAGAGGCTGCAGCGCCTGGTGCAGCAGGGCACCTCCATCCTGCTGACCACGCACTTCATGGACGAGGCCGAGCGCCTGTGCTCGCGCCTGCTGGTGCTCGACCACGGCCGCAAGATCGCC
>DMZZ01000200.1:765-3418 GCA_003484805.1 Comamonadaceae bacterium
CACCTGCGCACGCTGCACCGGCCGGCAAACCTGGAGGATTTGTTCCTCAAGCTCACCGGGCGGCAGATTCGCGAAGACGGTTGAAACCAGACCTCCCATCAAGCACGCTTTCGACGCTGTCTGGGCAACCTCTCTTGCTAGACTGATGACGCCTGCGGACCACTTCGAGATACGTCCGATGAAGGTCGTGCATCCCGTGCGGCAAAACAAAAGGGAGAGTAGTTCCGATGATTTTCAGCGAAGACTCACGGGTCAAAACTCCATGCATCCTGCATCTGATGCGGCTCGGCTACCTGATTTGAATGTTGTCGATTAGTTCACTGATGCGGTCACATCCATCCTCAAGCGCCAGGATGTGCTTTGAGCAGGAAAACCAGCAGCGCGCCCAACTCCGCGACTGGCTGCTGCCCCTGCTGATGAACGGCCAGGTCACGGTGACGTGAAGGAAAAATTACCATGAGCGATCAGCCCGTGTCCCTCACACCCACGCCCGAAGGCTATGCCGACTGGCTGCTGGACCTGAAAACCCGCATCCACACTGCCCAGCAGCGCGCGGCGCTGGCGGTGAACCGCGAGATGGTGTTGCTCTATTGGCAGATCGGGCGCGACATTCTGGCGCGGCAGGCAAGCCAAGGCTGGGGGGCGAAGGTGATTGAGCGGCTGGCGCATGACTTGCGCACGGCTTTCCCCGAGATGAAGGGTTTTTCGCCGCGCAACCTCAAGTACATGCGCGCTTTTGCTGAGGCGTGGCCGGATGATGAATTTGTGCAAGCGGTGCTTGCACAATTGCCCTGGTATCACCAGTTGGCGCTGCTGGACAAGCTCTCCACCCCCGAAACCCGCCGCTGGTATGCGGCCCAAGCCATCCAGTACAACTGGTCGCGCAATGTGTTGGTGATGCAAATCGAAACCCGCTTGCTGGAGCGCAGTGGCTCCGCAGTCACCAACTTCGAAGCGAGTTTGCCCAAGCCTCAGTCCGATTTGGCGCGCGAATCGCTGAAAGACCCTTACCGTTTCGACTTTCTGGGCTTGACCGACGAGGCGCAAGAGCGCGAGGTCGAACACGCCTTGGTGAAGCACGTGACCGAATTCCTGCTGGAGCTGGGCGCGGGCTTTGCGTTCGTAGGGCGGCAGGTGATGCTGAATGTAGGCGGCGATGAGTTTTTTATCGACCTGCTGTTCTACCACCTCAAACTGCGCTGCTATGTGGTGATCGAGCTCAAGGGCGGCAAGTTCAAGCCCGAGCATCTGGGGCAATTGGGCTTTTACCTGACGGCGGTGGACATGCAGGTCAAGGCCGAACAGGACAACCCGACCATTGGCTTGCTACTGTGCAAGACCAAAAACAAGGTGGTGGCCGAATACGCGCTGCGGGATACCGCCCAGCCCATTGGTGTGGCGGAATACCAACTCGTCGAATCCTTGCCCGCCGCGCTGCAAACCAGCTTGCCCAGCATCGAGCAAATCGAGAGCGAGCTGGGGGGCGGGGAATGAGCCCGCGCCTTATCCACCGCTCTTTTCCTGCGCTGGGCTTGGGTGGCGAGAGAATTCCTAAAAACATAGCTACTAGCGCTTACTGGATAAGCGTTCGAGGCCAATTCGGCTTAAATTTTTAGCATCACGCCTTGCGCGGCTTGACCTTGCTCGCCGCGAGCTTGGCATTGCCCCGCGCCGTCTCCACATCCACAGCACGCGCCAGCGCCACGCCCATGCGCCGCTTGGCAAAGCTCTCGGGCTTGCCGAACAGGCGCAGGTCGGTGCCGGGCACGCGCAGCGCGTCATCGACTCCGTCGAACAAGATGCCCGCGGCCTCCAAGCCGCCGTAGATCACGGCGCTGGCGCCGGGGTTGCGCAGGCTGGTATCCACCGGCAGGCCCAGGATGGCGCGCGCATGCAACTCGAACTCGCTCTGGTGCTGCGTGCACAGCGTAACCAGGCCGGTGTCGTGCGGGCGCGGACTGACCTCGCTGAACCAGACCTGCACGCCCTGGACGAACAGTTCCACGCCGAACAGCCCCTGGCCGCCCAGGTTGTCCGTGACGGTCCGGGCGATCTGGCGCGCTTTGGCCAGCGCCGCCGGGTGCATGGGGTGGGGCTGCCAGCTCTCCACATAGTCGCCGCTCACCTGCACATGGCCGATGGGGTCGCAGAAGCTGGTGACGGGCGTGCCGTCGGCCCCCAGCGAGCGCACTGTCAGCAGCGTGATTTCGTAGTCGAAGTCGATGAAGCCCTCGACGATGACCCGCCCGTGGCTCACGCGGCCACCGGCCATGGCGGTGTCCCAGGCCTGATGCACATCGGCCGGGCCGTCAATCTTGCTCTGGCCCTTGCCCGAGCTGCTCATTACCGGCTTGACGATGCAGGGGTAGCCAATTCCGCCATCGATGGCGGCCTGCAGCTCTGCCAGTGAATCGCAGAAGCGGTAGGGGCTGGTGGGAAGCCCCAGCGTTTCTGCAGCCAGCACACGGATGCCCTCGCGGTCCATGGTCAGGCGCGCGGCGCGGGCCGTCGGGATCACGCGCACCGTGCCTGCGGCCTCCAGTTGTTCCAGCATCGGCGTGGCGATGGCCTCAATCTCGGGTACCACCAGGTGCGGGCGCTCGGCCTCGATCAGGGCCTGGAGCTGCACCGGGTCGCTCATGGCGATGGTGCG
>DMZZ01000202.1:0-1124 GCA_003484805.1 Comamonadaceae bacterium
CGACGTGCTCGGCGTGGACGGCGAGTTCGTGCCCTGCATGCACACCGTGGGCGCCCCGCTGGCCGCAGGCGAGAAGGACCAGACTTCCTGGCCCTGCAACCCCACCACCAAGTACATCGTGCACTACCCCGAAACGCGCGAGATCTGGTCGTACGGCTCGGGCTACGGCGGCAACGCCCTGCTGGGCAAGAAGTGCCTGGCCCTGCGCATCGCCTCCACCATGGGCCGCGACCAGGGCTGGCTGGCCGAGCACATGCTGATCCTGGGCGTGACCAACCCCCAGGGCAAGAAGTACCACGTCGCCGCAGCCTTCCCCAGCGCCTGCGGCAAGACCAACTTCTCGATGCTGGTGCCTCCGGAAGGTTTCGAGGGCTGGAAGGTCACGACCATAGGCGACGACATCGCCTGGATCAAGCCCCATGCCGACGGCAAGATGGTCGCCATCAACCCTGAGGCCGGTTACTTCGGCGTGGCCCCCGGCACGAACACGCTGACCAACCCCAACTGCATGGCCAGCCTGAACAAGGACGTGATCTTCACCAACGTGGCCCTGACGGACGACGGCGACGTGTGGTGGGAAGGCATGGAGAAGGACCAGGGCAAGATGCCCGACCACCTGATCGACTGGCAGGGCAAGGACTGGACGCCCCAGATCGCCAAGGAAACCGGCGCCAAGGCCGCCCACCCCAACGCCCGCTTCACCGTGGCCGCCACCAACAACCCGGCGCTCGACGCCCAGTGGGACGACGCCAATGGCGTGGCCATTGACGCCTTCATCTTCGGCGGCCGCCGCTCCACCACCGTACCGCTGGTGACCGAGGCACGCACCTGGATGGAGGGCGTGTACATGGCCGCCACCATGGGCAGCGAGACCACCGCCGCCGCCTTCGGCGCGCAGGGCGTGGTGCGCCGCGATCCGTTTGCCATGCTGCCGTTCTGCGGCTACAACATGAGCGACTACTTCCAGCACTGGCTCGACATGGAGCACAAGCTCGAAGAATCCGGCCACCAGCTCCCCAAAATCTTCTGCGTCAACTGGTTCCGCAAGGGCGACGACGGCAAGTTTGTCTGGCCCGGCTACGGCGACAACATGCGCGTGCTGAAGTGGATGATCGACCGCATCG
>DMZZ01000202.1:1217-4104 GCA_003484805.1 Comamonadaceae bacterium
CCGCGCTGGAGCAGCGCCTGGCGGCCCTGTAAGCCGCCCGAGGGCACGCACCGCGTGCTCTTGGCCACCGAAGCCGCCCGGCGCCCGCGCCCGGCGGCTTTTTTTTGCGGTCGGTGCAGCGCCCACCCCCACAAGCGGTAGGCCCATGGCAGGCGCGGCAGGGTGACGCGGTACGATCCTGGGGTTTGCGTGCCCACCCCGTGTGCCCCTTGGGCGCCACGCCGACACGATCCGTTTCACCCGCCCGCCCCTTGCCCATGCCTTCCGCGCTCCCCATGAACACCTCACTGGCACTCGCTCTGACCACGGCCGCGTCCCTGCTGCTGGCCCCCCCCGCCCTGGCCGCCAGCCCCGACAAGGGCCAGGCCCACTTCATCCTGATGAAATCGCGCGACGAGCCCTTCGTGGGCGTGACCCTGCGGGGTGCGTGCAAGTCGGATGACGGGGCGTTTTTCGGCGGCAAGAAGGTCGAGAGCCCATGGTCGTGCACGACCAACGCCGATGGTGTATGCAGCGCCGAAATCGCGCTGCTGCCCCGGACCGACTCCGACAAGACCAACGCCTGCAAGGGCACGATGGCCACCGAGATCACCGAGCCGGGTGCACCGGCCGTCAAGAGCAGCTACTTCACCTTCTTCGCCAACGGCGAGCCGCACAACTACAACCTGCTCCAGAAAATGGGCTCGTGGAAGCATGGCGACTACCACTTCAAGTCGCTGGAGAGCCGGGAATCGTTCGATGCCATTGCCGCGCGGCACGCACCGGGCTTCTACAAGGGCCGGATCGCCATCGAAGACACCCCTGCCTCTGCCGCCGTGACCCTGAGCACTGCAGCGGCCCACGTCCCCGAGAGCAAGAGCTATCCCAGCACGGAACACCTCCGGGCGAGCATCGACCGCCAGTCGCTCAAGCCCACGATGCAGATCGTGGTGAAGGAAACCTACATCGACTTCAGCTACCGCAACCCGACCAGCGCCAAGTTTGTTTCTGCCGCAGGCCCCCGGAGCGTCGAAGTCACCCGCCTGGACCAGAACGTGATCTGCAATCTGCGCGACCTGCTGGAGCGCAAGTGCACCCACCAGGAAACCGTGGCCTTCCACATCGACATGGACACGCTGCGCCAGGCGGCTGCCGCCTACAAGCCCGGCGAGCGCCGGGTATGGGCCTTCCAGATCACCGCCCAGTCCGGGCATACACGCGACCTGACACTGAGCCATGCCGAGTTTCTGGCCATGGCCGAAGCCATTGACGCTTTCGTCGCCAAGGGCAAAAAGTAGGCACTGTCGCTTTGCGACGGCCGACGCAGCCCCGCTTTGAACCTGGACGGGCGCCCCCATGAAGATCCAGTTGCTGTCCGACCTGCACCTGGAGGTGCACCCCCAGTTCGTGCCCGAGCCCGCGCCGGATGCGGACCTGCTGGTGCTGGCGGGTGATATCGGGTCGTACCAGAACGATTCGCAGGTCGCGGGCGACAACTTTGGCCTGGAGCGTTTCTCGCCCCTGCCGCAATGGGGCGGCTGGCCGACGCCGGTGGTTTTCGTGCCCGGCAACCACGAGTACGACATGCAGGACTTCGACGCCGCCCACGACCGTCTGCGGCGCACCTGCGACCGGCTCGGGCTGCTCTGGCTGGAACGCGAGACGCTGGTGCTGGGCGGAGTGCGCTTCGTGGGTACGACGCTGTGGAGCGACTTTGACGCCCTCGCCGATCACGAGCAGTGCACCGACCTCACGCGTCGGCTGCGCCTGCGGCAGAAGGCCTTTCGCGCTGCCAATTTCTACCTCGCGAAGACCGGCACCACGCGCGCGGGCACTCCGTGGCTGGCCGAGCCCATGCGCGAGCAGGCGCTGGCCTGCATGGCCTGGCTGGAGGATGCGCTGGCCCGGCCTTTCGATGGCGCCACGGTCGCCATCACCCACTTCGCACCCAGCCTGCGCAGCGCCGATCCGCGCTACGGCCTGGCGCCCGGTACAGCGGGCTTTTGCAACGCCCTGGACCATCTGCTGCCGCGCGCCACGCTGTGGCTGCACGGACACCTGCATGCACCGAGCGATTACACCGTGCAGGGCCAGCAGGCCGACGGCACGCCCTGGCAATGCCGCGTGGTGGCCAACCCGCTGGGCTATGCCCGCAAGAACGNNATGATGCAGGCAGGTCTGGCGGGTTCAACCCAGATTTCCCATGAGGCGCACCTTCGGTGCTGCTTGGGCGTCAGCGGTGCATTTGCGGTCATTTCGGCCCCTCTTCGTTGCCCATAGCACCGGCTATGGGCTCCTCAGTCGGGTCCAAACTGCCTCGCAACTGCCCTCGCTGCCATCCCAAGCCCTCATGGGAAATCTGAGTTCACCCGACCGGTTGTTTTTGTTCTCACCCGGAGAATTGCATGAATATCCTGCTTGCTGTCGATGGCAGCGCCTACACCAAAAAAATGCTGGCTTATCTTGCAACGCATGACGAATTGCTGGGCGCCTCCCACGACTACAGCGTGATCACGGTGCAGGCCGCGCTGCCGCCGCGCGCGCGCGCCGCGCTGGGCAAGGACGCAGTGAACCAGTACTACGCCGACGAGGCCGACAAGGTACTCAACCCGGTCGTCAAGTTCCTCGAGCGCCATGGCGTGACCCCCAAGCGCATCGTCAAGGTGGGCCCGGCAGGCGAGACCATCGGCAAGGTGGCCGATGCAGGCAAATTCCAGCTGCTGGTGATGGGCTCGCACGGCCACGGCGCCCTGGCCACGCTGGTCATGGGCTCGGTCACCACGCAGGTGCTGGCCCACAGCAAGGTGCCGGTGCTCATCGTGCGCTGAAACTGCGTTTCTCAACCGAAGCCCTGTTCAGCAGGGCTTTTTTTCGCCCAGAAGATACCGATTGGTTACGTAATAACCAT
>DMZZ01000202.1:4131-4486 GCA_003484805.1 Comamonadaceae bacterium
GAGAGGAACGACCCATGAAGAAGACCCTGATTGCACTCGCCCTGACCGCAGGCGCCACGTTCACCACCATGGCCCAGGACATCGTGGACACTGCCGTGAAGGCAGGCAACTTCAAGACCCTCGTGGCTGCGGTGCAGGCTGCCGGTCTGGTGGACACGCTCAAGGGCACCGGCCCGTTCACGGTGTTTGCCCCCACCGACGAAGCCTTTGCCAAGATTCCCAAAGCCACCCTTGACGGATTGCTGGCCGACAAGGCTGCACTGGCCAAAGTGCTGACTTATCACGTGGTACCCGGCAAGGTCATGGCCAAGGACGTGAAGGCTGGCAAGGTCAAGACCGTGCAGGCCCAGGAAAT
>DMZZ01000031.1:0-11707 GCA_003484805.1 Comamonadaceae bacterium
TTGACAGTGTCGCCCCCCAGCAGCCGCACCCGGGTGTAGTTGACCTTCTTCAGTGCATCGATGAGCGCAATCACCTGGTAGTCGTTCAGCGTGGACACCACCACCTCGATGCCCGCCTCCTTGAGCTTGGCCGCCAGATCGTCGAACGCCACCGTTTTGTCGTCGAACGATTCGCGCAGCACCACCTGCTTTTTCTCGGCCTTGAGCTGTTCGGTGGCGCCATCGGTCAGGCCCTTGCCGTAGGGGGTGCCATCGTCCAGTGCTGCATAGCGCGAGGCGCCAAACTGCGAGGCCGCAAACGAACCAATGGCACGCGCCTGCAGGCCATCATTGGCCACCATACGGAAGGTGGTGGCCAGCCCCAGTTGCGTGAACCGGGGGTTGGTGGAAATGGCAATCTGGGGGATGTCCTTGGCACCATAAATGGGCGCCGCCTCAATGCTCACGCCCGAATTCAGGTGGCCGATCACCGCCACCACCCCGGCATCCACCAGTTGCTGGGCCACAGCCTTGCCGGTGACGGCATCGGCCTTGTCGTCCACGGCCACCACTTCGAGTGTGACGCGCTTGCCGTCAATCGAGTAGTTGCCCTTGTTCAGCTCGCCCACAGCCAGGTTCACGCCATTGAGCAGATCCTGCCCCAGGGCGGCCAGAGGGCCGCTCAGCGGCTGCGCCACCCCGATCTTGAGGGTGTCGGGCACGTTGCTGCAGCCCGTCAGCAGCCCGCCCGCGGCAAAGGGGGCAAGCGCAAGTCCGGCAGAGAAATGGCGCCGGTTCAATGGTTGGGTCATGCTGAAAACTCCGTCAGGTGTAATGAATGTGACAAGGGGTATATAGGACCCCTCTCCAAACCCCAACCGGGTAAGCCCGAGCATTAGTTACTTTCAGGGGCCGCAAGGCAGGACAATGCACCACAGAGGGGCAGAAACCCCCATGCAAAGCGCAAAAAACAGGCACGAGTTTTGCTTTATGACATACCATGAATGAGGCATTGCGCATCGTGGTGGTGGCTCCCGACCTGTCCATCACCGACCCGGACGACGACCACGCCGTACAGCAGGCAGAGCGCTCGCGCATGCTGCGCATCGGCCTGCTGGAGGCCCACTTCAACCTGGTGGCCACGCTGCCTGCCGATGTTTTTCTGGGGGAACGCCTGGCGCAACTCCAGCCCGACCTGATCATCGTGGACGCCGAAAGCGAGGCGCGCGACGCGCTGGAACACGTGGTGATGGCCACGCGCGACGCACGCCGCCCGATCGTCATGTTCACCAACGACGACAACACCACCCACGTGAAAGACGCCGTGGCCGTGGGCGTGTCTGCCTACATCGTGGCGGGGCTGGCGCCCCAGCGCATCCGCCCCATCCTCGACGTGGCCATGGCCCGCTTCGCACACGAGCAGGCCCTGCGCGCCGAACTGGCCGACGCCCGAAACGAGCTGCAGGACCGCAAGACCATCGACCGTGCCAAAGGCCTGCTCATGCAGCGCCAGGGCCTCACCGAACAGGCCGCCTACGAGAAGCTGCGCAAGACCGCCATGGACAAGGGCCTGAAGCTGGGCGAAGTGGCGCGGCGGATGCTGGACATGGCCGACCTGCTGGGGTAAAGCCCCGGGCCGGTGGCACAGGCCCGCTCCAGACCGGGTTCTCAGTTCTTGCCGTAACGCGACTTGGCAGACGCCAGGCAGGCGCTTTTGGCATCACCGGCCAGGCTTTCGCACTTCTCTGCGGCCACCTTGTACTGTGCTTCCATCTTGTCCGCGTTGGCGTCCTTGCGCGCCTCCACCTTCTTTTCGCTGGCATCGCTGCGGGCGTCAGAAGATTTTTCGTTGGCCGTGGTGTTGGCCTTGGTGGTTTCAAATTGCACCTTGGCATCGGCCTTGGCCGCCACCTGTGCCGACTTCGCCTCCTTCACGCACACGTCTTTGGCGTTGCCTGCCAGGTCATCACAGCGCTCTTTGGCCACGCCGTACACGGCCTCGGCGCGGGCCAGGCGTGCGTCGTAACGCGTTTTCGCTTCAGGACGGTAGGTCACTTCGAGTTCGGCCTTGTCCACTTTTTCCTTGCCCTTGGCTTCCTCCTGGCAGATATCCCGGGCGTTGCCGGACAGGGACTTGCAGGCCGCCTTGGACGATTTGTATTCGGCAGCGATCTTGTCCTTGGCCGACTTGTAGTCGGTTGCAGACGGAGCCTGCGCCATCGCACCAGCACTGAAAACAAGGCCGAGGGCCAGAGCGACGGTATGGAGTGGGAATTTTTTCATGGTGGTCCTTCGGTTTTTCTGGATAAAGCACCCGGCAACCATGCCCGACACTCCGTCTTTGCCAGTGCACGCGGGTGGCGAAACGCCACGCCAACGGTCTGGTTCAGATGACTGCAGTGTGGGGAGCCCCTCGGGAGCCGTCTGTCTGCCAGCGCACATGTAGCGCACGATGGGCGGGCGGGCCTGGACCCATGTTCGCCATCGCACAGACAGTGGTCGCACGGCACTTCCAGAATGGCCTTTGCTTCATTGACACACCGGGAGTTCCCCATGAACCGATTCCATTGCGCAGCCCCTCTCCGAACCTTGGCGTCCTTCGCCACGTTGACACTGCTCACGCTGAGTGCCGCCACCGCGCAGGTGGCCACAGGCACCACAGGCATCGATGCCTCGGGCAACTACCGGCAGGAAGTGCGCACCTGCGGGGCCGACATGCCGCGCGCAGAACGGGCCACCTGCCTGCGCGAAGCGCGCAACGCCCTAGCAGAAAAACGGCGCGGTGCGCTGGGCAATTCCGGCGCACACTTCGAAGCCAACGCCATGGCACGCTGTGATGCCCACGCCAACGACGAGCGACTGGCCTGCCAGGCCCGCGTGCGTGAACAGGGAAGCACCTCCGGAAGCGTTGCCGGAGGGGGCGTGCTGCGAGAAGTCGAAACCGTCGTGACGCCAGCGCCATCCATGCCGCGATAGCCCCCTGGCACCCGCGAGAAGCCGGTTGCACGCCCGGACGCCAGCGTCGGGCTGGCCCCGGGTGCGCCAGCCCCCTCCACTCAGAAGGTGTGAATGAATCCGGCGTGCCCGAGCAGGCCGCGAAAACGCGGCCGATCGAGGCGCAAAGCACAGCCATAGCCCGTGCTATGGCGAGCATTTGCAACGACGAGCGGGTGTATTTTGGCGGAATGAGCGGGTATGGTGGGTTCGTTCACACCTTCTCAGGACTCGGGGCGCTGAATGGCGCAGTTCGACGTCTATCCCCATCCCATCGAAGAACTGCGCAGCATCTACCCCTTTGTGGTGCAAGTGCAGTCTGACTTTCTGCGCGCCCCAGAGGCCCGCATCACCCTCCCGCTGGCAACCCCCAGCGTTGAAGCACCGCCCATGTCCCGGCTCAACCCGAAGATCAATGTGAGTGACACGGTATTCGTTCTGGACACCCTGCACATCGTTGCCTACGAGCCGAGCGACCTGCGCCGCCCCATCACCAACCTGCGCGAGCAGGCCGATGTCATCTGGGACGCCCTCGACTACGCCCTGCACGGTTACTGACCGCTCGTGGTGACCCAATGCGCCCACCGGAAACGACACCCAAAACGATGACCCTGCCCAAAAATGTCGATGCCAGCAGCGCCATCACCCCGCCACCGATAGCGATGGCACCCACCGCTGAAGTCGATCGCTACAACGCCTGGGCCGAGCAACGCGAGCCGTACTCCCAACGCGTGCGCCGCTGGCGTGAAGGCCAACGGCCGAGCAACCAAAGTAACCCATGACCCCCCAAGACTTCATCGCCAAATGGGGCGCGCCCGGTGGCGTGCCCGGCCCGGCCTACGCACTCAACGAAGAACAAGGCGCGCAGAGCCACTTTCTGGACCTGTGCGAACTGCTCGGCGTGCCCAAGCCCGGCAGTGCCGAGGGCTACCGGTTTGAAGAAAAAAGCAGCGTCATTGGCGGCAAGACGGGCTATGCCGACGTCTTCATGCGCGGCGTGTTTGCGTGGGAGAACAAGGCGCCGGGCAAAAACCTCGACACCGCGCTCAAGCAACTGCTTACCTACAGCCTGGCGCTGTCCAACCCGCCCATCCTGGTGGTGTCCGACCGGCTCAGTATCCGCATCCACACCCAGTTCACCGGCCACCCCAGCGCCACGCACACCGTCGCCATCGACGAGATGGACCAACCGGACAAGCTGGCCCTGCTGCGCCGCATCTGGACGGCGCCCGAAAGCTTCAAGCCCCGGCAGACCAACCGCGACATCACCGAAGCCGCCGCCCGCAGCTTTGCCGCCCTGGCCGAAGGCCTGCGCCAGCGCGGCGCCACGGCTGATGAAGCCGCCGCCAGCCAGCAGCAGCGCGCCAACCAGGTGGCGCACTTCCTCACGCAGTGCCTGTTCTGCTTTTTTGCCGAAGACGTGGGCCTGCTGCCTGGGCGCATGTTCGAGCGCCTGCTGAACAACAAGCAGGCCACGCCCGAACGCCTCGGCCAGGGCCTCACGCAGCTTTTCAGCGCCATGAAAGACGGCGGCCTCTACGGCGTGGACGACATCCCCTGGTTCAACGGCGGGCTGTTCCAGCAGATTTCCGTGCCGCCCCTTTCCGCGCCCGACCTCGCCGAACTGCGCCGCGCCGCCGACCTGGACTGGAGCGCCATCGACGTTTCCATCTTCGGCACCCTGTTCGAACGCGGCCTGGACCCCGCCAAACGCAGCCAGCTGGGCGCGCACTACACCGACCCGGCCACCATCGAGCGCCTCATCAACCCCGTCATCCGCCGTCCATTGCTGCAAAAATGGGAGCTTGTAGCGCAGCAAATACGGGCGCTGACGGCCAAAATCACCAAAAAAGGCGACAAGCACTACCGCGCCGCCCACGCGCTGTTCATCACCTGGCTCGACGAACTGAAAAACTTCCGCGCCCTCGACCCCGCCTGCGGCAGCGGCAACTTTCTGTACCTCACCCTCAAGTGCCTGAAAGACGTGGAACACCACAGCCACCTGCAGACCACCGAACTGGGCCTGGACCGCGAGGCCGACCTGGTGACCGGCCCGCACAACGTGCTGGGCATCGAGCTGAACGAGTACGCCGCCGAACTGGCCCGCGTCACGGTATGGATTGGCGAACTGCAATGGCGCCTGGCGCACGGCTACGAGTTCAAGACCAACCCCGTGCTCGACACCCTGGAGCACATCGAATGCCGCGATGCGCTGCTGGCCGAGGGCGGCGCCGAGGCCACCTGGCCTGCGGCGAACGTGGTGGTGGGCAACCCGCCGTTTCTGGGCGACAAGAAGATGCGCGCCGAGCTGGGCGACGCCACCACCACCCTGCTGCGCAAAACCTACGAAGGCCGCGTGCCCGGCGGTGCCGACCTGGTGTGCTACTGGTTCGACAAGGCCCGCGCGCAGATGGCGGCCGGGGCTTTGCAGCGCGCCGGGCTGGTCACCACCAACTCGATTCGCGGCGGCGCCAACCGCAAGGTGCTCGATGCCATCTGCGCGCAAACGCGCATCTTCGAGGCGTGGAGCGATGAGCCGTGGGTAAACGAGGGTGCGGCGGTACGGGTGTCGCTGGTGGCGTTTGGGCAGGCGGAGCAACCGTCGCGGCTGGATGGGGCGGATGCACCCACCATTCACGCCGATCTGACCCCAGGCACTGATACCAGCTCAGCGTTGGACCTTTCACAAGCAAAGCCCGTGAATACCTCGGGAACCAGCTTCATCGGAACGCAGAAGGGTGGTGCCTTCGACATTCCGGGAGACATGGCTCGCCAATGGCTCCAGCAGCCCAACCCGCATGGCCGCTCCAATGCGGAGGTATTGGCACCCTGGATCAACGGGCTCGACATTACTCGCAGGCCAAATGGGCTTTGGATCATTGACTTTGGATGCGATGAGAACATGACCGCAGCTGCGCTTTATGAGCTGCCCTTTTGCCATGCTTCTACGAATGTGAGGCCAGGAAGAGAGGGGCTGAAACGTGAAAACCATGCAAAGTATTGGTGGCGTCATGCTGAAAGCCGTCCCGGAATGCGTATGGCTTTGCGTGGACTCAGAAGGTGTGAATGAATCCGGCGTGCCCGAGCAGGCCGCGAAAACGCGGCCGATCGAGGCGCAAAGCACAGCCATAGCCCGTGCTATGGCGAGCATTTGCAACGACGAGCGGNNGTTCGTTCACACCTTCTCACTCGCTACATGGCAACTGCGCGGGTTGCAAAACATCGTTTATTTGCTTGGCAACCGACGGTCGTATTGCCGGACTCTCAAGTCGTTGTCGTCGCCCGCGCCGACGACACCACTTTCGGCATCCTGCACAGCCGCTTCCACGAACTCTGGTCACTGCGCATGGGCACCTCGCTGGAAGACCGGCCGCGCTACACCCCCACCACCTGCTTCGAAACCTTCCCCTTCCCCACCGGCCTCACCCCCTTGGATACCGCACACCAGCGCACCGAGGCCGTGGACGGCGGCGCGCTCATTCCGGCCGACCTGCCCGACACCCTGCCTGTTGAGAGTTTCAAGCCAAATCAGCCTCCAGCGCCCATCCATCAAGCGCCAGCAGCTATCAAAACCATACCACCCCGCCAGGCCGCCACCGCGATTGCACAGGCCGCGCAGCGCCTGAGCTCCCTGCGCCAGGCTTGGCTGAACCCGCCCGAGTGGACGGACACCGTGCCCGAGGTGGTGCCGTTGGGGCTGCAGCACTCGCCCTACCCCGACCGCACGGTGGCCAAGCCCGGCTTCGAGAAGGACCTTGCCAAGCGCACGCTCACCAACCTGTACAACCAGCGCCCCGCCTGGCTGGCCGCAGCCCACGCGCAGCTCGATGCGGCGGTGGCAGCGGCCTACGGCTGGGGCGATTACACGGCGGACATGCCCGATGATGAAATCCTGCGCCGCCTGCTGGCGCTGAACCTGCAACGCAGCACATCTGAAGGAGCCTGAGATGCGCCCTGCCCCTGCGACACCCGAGGAAGTTGGCGACGGCGAGGACCGCCTGGTGGATGTGCACAGCCCCGAGGTGCCGCAGTCCATCCGCACCCGGGTGCTGGCCATGGCGCAACCGGGCGACCAGCTATGGCGCTGCCCGCGCCTGTCGGCACCCCGCGGGGCGCTGGGCCTTCTGGGTGTAGGCCCGCGGGATGTGGTGATCGAGTGGTGGCTGCTCGACGCGCAGGGTGAGCTGATCGAGGCGTTCTGGGAAGCGTGCTGATCAGCCCGCACGCCCAACAGCCGGCGGGCTGACGGGCCGTTACTGCTTGACGATGGAGACCAGGGTGTCCGCCACCATCTTGCCCGTCTTCATGTCCATCCAGGGGTTCTGGACCGTGACATGGTGGGTGCAGCCGGTGGTCATTTTCTTCTTCATCACGGCGTTGAATTCTTCCTTGCACCCGGCCACGAACGCTGCCGACTCCTTGGTGGCATCGCCCATGGGCTTCATGCCCGGCTGCTGCTGGTAGAAGGCCGCCACCTTTTGCAGGCTATCGTTCGTGCGGTAGGCCGCGCCCTCCACGCCCATCTGGCTGCGCAGGAATTCGGTGGTGGCCGCATCCGGCTTGGCGCCGGGATAGACAGCGATGGCGGCATTCTGGACCAGTGCCAGTGCCGACGCCGATGGCAGGGCCGCCAGGGCGGCGAGGGCGGCGAGGGCGATCGCTGCACATGTTGTCACGAGCCCACCGGGCAAGCGGGTGTGCTGGGGTTCTGTCTTGTTCGGGTTCACGCATTCCTCTCCAGTGGTGATTGCATTGCGTTCGGTGGCCACGCCACGGCGGACGGATGATTGGCCGGTAGACGACGCCACGCAAAGCGCACCGAACCAGGCTGCGTGATGTTTTCGGCATTTCCGGTACGGATCTATCCATCCGCCCCTTCCCGGAAAAGCCACCAAGGCAGCCACCTTCCGCAAACCGTGCCCAGGTGCCGACGCACCGCGGCTCGGCACTACACTCCTGGTTTTCCCTCAATCGCTGCATTTCCCATGACGTACTGCGTCGCCATCAAACTCAATGCCGGGCTGGTGTTCCTGTCCGATTCGCGCACCAATGCCGGGCTGGACCAGATCAGTTCGTTTCGCAAGATGATGGTGTACGAGAAGGCGGGCGAGCGCTTCATGGTGCTGCTGTCGGCGGGCAATCTGAGCATTTCGCAGTCGGTGCGCGAGATTTTGCAGACCACGCAGATCAAGGACGAAGCGGACGGCGAGCCCATCACCATCTGGAACGCGCGCAGCATGTTCGACGCCGCCCGCGTGCTCGGCGCCGCCGTGCGCCATGTGCACGAGCGCGACGGCGCAGCGCTCAAGCGCGCGGGGGTGGACTTCAATGTCTCGCTGGTGCTGGGCGGGCAGATCCAGGGCGAGGGCATGCGCCTGTTTCAGGTGTATTCGGCGGGCAACTTCATCGAGGCCACATCAGAGACGCCCTACTTCCAGGTGGGCGAATCCAAGTACGGCAAGCCCGTGCTCGACCGCGTGCTGACGCCCGAAACCCCGCTGGACGAAGCCGCCAAATGCGCGCTGGTGTCGATGGACAGCACGCTCAAGTCCAACCTCTCGGTGGGCCTGCCGCTGGACCTGATCCTGTACGAGGTGGACCGCTTCAGCTCCGACAAGATCGTCTGCATCACCGACGACAACCCTTACTACCGCATGCTGCACGACAGCTGGGGCGAAAAGCTGCGCCAGGTGTTCGACAGCATCGAAAGCCCGAACTGGGGCGGCGGCGCCACCGAGGTGCCGATCATGGTGCCCCCGACGCGCTGCAAACCACTCAAGAAGATCACCACACCGCGCGACAAATTGATTTGAGCGCGCGCGGTTGACCTCTCCCTGCATGAACAAGATCGTTTTCTCCCACGGCAACAGCTTTCCCTCGGGCACCTACAGCGTGCTCTTCAGTCACCTGCGCCAGCGCGGCTTTGACGTCAGCGCGGTGGACCGCTTTGGCCACGACCCGCGCTTCCCCGTCACCGACAACTGGCCGCACCTGGTGGAGCAACTGGCCGAGTTTGCCGCCGAACAGGTGCGCGCCTCGGGCGGTCCGGTGTACCTGGTGGGCCATTCGCTGGGCGGCATTCTGAGCGTGATGGCCGCGTCGCGGCACCCCGAACTGGCGCGCGGCGTGCTGATGCTCGACTCGCCCATCCTCAGCGGCTGGCGCGCCACCACCGTGGGCGCTGCCAAGCGCACGCAGGTGATTGGCAGCTTCTCGCCCGCACGCGTCAGCCGCCTGCGCCGCAACAGCTGGACCAGCACCGAAGAGGCCTACGAACACTTTCGCAAGAAAAAAGCCTTTGCCCGATGGGACCCGCAGGTGCTGCGCGACTACGTGACCCACGGCCTGTATGACGAAGACGACCGCCGCGTGCTGGCCTTCGACCGCGCCGTGGAGTCCGACATTTACAACACCATGCCGCACCACCTGGGCAGCCTGCTGCGCAAGCACCCGCTGCGCTGCCCGGCGGCCTTCATCGGCGGGCGCGCCTCGGTAGAGATGAAACAGGTGGGCATGGCGCTGACGCAGCAGCTCACCCAGGGGCGCATCACCATGCTGGACGGCACCCACCTCTTTCCCATGGAAAAGCCCTTGGTCACGGCTGCGGCCATCGAGGCCTCGCTGCTCAACCTGGCCACGGTGGCAGGCCAAGGCTGACACCGGCGTCGGCAGAGGCTGCACAACCGCGGGCACTGCCGGATTTTTCGATTTCTCTTACACTTTCTCACACCGCCCCAGCCCCGAACCCGCTTTTCCACCCCCGTACGCCATGCTCCCCCCGCCTGCACTGCGGCCTGCGCGCCATGGCGCCACCACCGGGTGGCCGCTGGCGCTGCGCATGGTGCTGGCCCTGTGGCTCGTGCTGATGGCCTGTGGCGCGCGGGCCGAGTCGGCCCCGCTGGTGCTCGCTGACAGCCAACCGGTCACCCTGCTCTGGCCTGCCCTCACCCTGCTGTCGGACCCCGACCGAAAGCACACAGCCGAGGAACTGCTGTCCGGCGGCCCGGCCTTCGGCCCCATGCCAGCCACCCAGGGCACCCTGGGCGTGCGGCCCGATGCCGTGTGGCTGCGCGCCCCCCTTGCCGTGGCGCCCGGCTCTGATGGCAGCTGGATTCTGGACATCGACTACGCGCCGATCAACCGCATCGACGTGGCCCTGGCCACCGGTGGGCGCATCGTGCAGCAGGCCGTGCTGGGCAACACGCAGCCCTTCAGCCAGCGGCCCCTGCTCAGCCGGTCGCACACGATGGTGCTGAACCTGGAGCCCGGCGTGCCCTACGAACTGCTGCTGCGCGTGCAGGCGCAGGGCGCCATGATCCTGCCCATCACCCTGAACACCTCCACGGCGCTGATGGGCCGCGCGCTGAACGAGCAGATGCTGCAGGGGGTGCTCACCGGACTGGCGCTGTGTCTGCTGGTCTACAGCCTGGCGCAGTGGGTCAGCCTGCGCGATGCGCTGTTCATACAGTACGCGCTGCTGATCTNNGCGTGGGCGCGCAATACCTCTGGACGGACAACGTCTGGATGGAGCGGCACGCCAGCGGGCTGTCGGCCCTCATGGCCACCTGCGGCTCCTTCCTGTTCATTGGCCAGGCCTTGGCGGCGAGCAACCCGCGCCACCGCCTGATGCGCACNNGCGGGCACGGCGCTGCTGGCCGTGGCGTTCGCGCTCGATGCCTTCGATGTCAAGGTGCTCACCGCCATCGTCAGCATCCTGGGCCTGGTGCCCGCGCTCATGGGTATTCCGGGGGCCGTGGGGCGCATGCGCCAGGGCGACCCGGTGGGTGGCACCCTGCTGCTGGCCTGGCTGGTGTACTTCATCGCCACGGCCACGGTGATCGGCGTGATCCGGGGCTGGGTGCCGGTGAACTTCTGGACCCTGCACTCGTTCCAGTTCGGCGCCACGCTCGACATGCTGCTGTTCATGCGCGTGCTGGGCCTGCATTCCAAGGCGCTGCTCACCGCCGCCGAAAACGCCCGCACCGAGCGCGACGCCATGCAGACGCTGGCGCACACCGACCCGCTCACCGGCCTGCCCAACCGCCGCGGCCTGGGCCTGGCACTGACCGAGGCCCTGGCGCACTGCGACCCGGAGCACCTGCTGGCGGTCTATGTGATGGACCTGGACGGCTTCAAGCCGGTGAACGACCAGCACGGCCACGGCGTGGGCGACGACCTGCTGGTGGCCGTGGCCCGGCGCCTGCAGGGCCATGTGCGCAAGAGCGACATGGTGGCCCGGCTGGGCGGAGACGAATTCGTGGTGGTGACCGATCAGCTCACCTCGCCGCAGCAGGCGCACGAGATGGGCCAGAAGCTGCTGGAAGCCTTCCACGCGCCGTTCGCGCTGCAGACGCACACCATTCAGGTGGGCCTGACCATCGGCTATGCGCTCGCGCCCACCGACAGCAGCGACGCCGTGGGCCTGCTCAAGCTGGCCGATGCCGCCATGTACACCGGCAAGCAGGGCGGCAAATTCCGCGTGCTGCGCAACCCGGGTGACCTGGCGCTGGGCTCAGAAGTTGTGAACGAACCCCGGCCCTGAAGCGTTGAGCAGTGCATGAGCACTGCGACGATCGGGAACGGAGACGAACAGACCCAGGCGGGACTGTTCGGTCAAGGGGAACTGCCGGCGGGCTCGCCCGTGGTGGAGCCTGCCAGGAGTGGCGGCGCAGCGCGGGTGATGTCGCCGCAGCGCGATCAAGTCGAGTTGCGGGCCGTCGATCTGCAGTCGCTG
>DMZZ01000371.1:0-3828 GCA_003484805.1 Comamonadaceae bacterium
TATCTTTTTAATAGCGCCTTGCGCAGGGCCACCAAGCGCAGGACATCGATTGGACTTGAAATGAGCGTATATTGTGACGCAGCCGCACCTGGCCGCACCGCGCGCAGGTCTGGCACCCGACATCTGCATCCCATTCCTTGCTGGCTTTGTTGTTCGAGGAGGCGCGTTGTGAAGGTCTTGAAGCTATCGGCCCAGGGCTTGCCCCAGTCGTGGATCTCGCTGGAACAGGCGGTGATCCACTACGCTGCGGGCGAGGTGCGCTGGGAGTCCGGCGGGGAAATCGCCGTCTTCCACGGCGGCCACAACGCAGTGACGGGGCAGCAGTCGGTGATCGCCGTCAACAGCATCATCGGCACCAAGGGCGTGCCGGCCATCAACCCCTTCGATCTCAAGCCGGGCCTGACCAACGCCAAGCTGTTCGCCCGTGACCGCAACATCTGCGCCTACTGCGGCGGCCACTTCCACGAAGAAAGCCTGACGCGCGAACACATCGTCCCCTTCGCCAAGAAGGGCCAGGACCACTGGATGAACGTGGTCACCGCCTGCCGCCCCTGCAATCACCGCAAGGGCCCACGCACACCCGAGCAGGCCCACATGCCGCTGCTCTATACCCCCTATGTGCCCAGCCTGTGGGAAGACTTCATCCTGCGCAACCGCCGCATCCTGGCGGACCAGATGGAGTTCCTGATGGCGCATGTGCCGAGGTCGTCGCGGCTACTGGCCTGAATCGCCGCTGCAAAAGAAAAACCGCCCCAAGGCGGTTTTTCTTTGGTGCAAGCCCTGGCTTCAGGCAAACACCCCCGCCGTTTCCTGCATGCGCTTGGACACCTCACCCAGGTGGTGCAGCGTGTCGCCGAAGGTCATTTCGAGCTGCGTGAGCTTCTTGAAATAGTGGCTGCCGATGTATTCGTCGGTGACGCCGATGCCGCCATGCAGCTGCACCGACTGCTGGCCCACGAAGCGCATCGACTGGCCCAGTTGCACCTTGGCGCGGGCCATCGCGGCGCGGCGCTCGGGGGCGGGAGCGCCGAGCTTGAGGCTGGCGTAGTAGCTCATCGATCGGGCCAGTTCCAGTTGCATCTTCATGTCGGCCACGCGGTGGCGCAGGGCCTGGAAGGTGGCGATGGCCACGCCGAATTGCTTGCGCTGGTTCATGTAGTCCACGGTCAGGGCCACGGTCTGGTCCATCACGCCCACGGCCTCGGCGCAGGTGGCGGCGATGCCGGTGTCCACGGCCAGTTCCAGCGCGCCCAATCCGTCCTGGGTGAGCAGTGTGGCGGGGGCGTTGGACAGCTGCAACTCGGCGGCGCGGCTGCCGTCCTGCGTGACGTAGCCGCGCGTGGTGACGCCGCTGGCAGTGCGCTCGACCAGGAACAGGGCGAGCTTGCCGTCCAACTGCGCAGGCACGAGGAAGGCGTCGGCCTGGTCGCCGACGGGGACTATGCTTTTGGTAGCTGTCAGCGCATAACCAGTGGGCGCTGCAGTCGCTTTTGCTTCGCAAACGTCGAGGCGGTAGCGGGCCTTGCGTTCCTGGTGGGCCAGCACCACCAGGGCTTCACCGCTGGCGATGCGCGGCAGCCAGGCCGACTGCACGGCGGCCGGGGCATAGCTTGAGAGCACGCTGCTGGTGATGAAGGCGTGGGCCAGGGGTTCGAGCACCATGCCGCGGCCCAGTTCTTCCATCACCACCATGGCGTCGACGGCACCCTGGCCCATGCCGTCGTGCTGTTCGGGCACCGTCAGGGCCGTCAGGCCCAGCTCGGCCAGTTCGCCGTAGGCGGTGCGGTCGAAACCGCCCGCGGCCACGATGGCGCGGCGGCGCTCGAAGGTGTAACCCTTGTCTACCCACTTGCGCACGGCGTCGCGCAGTTGCTGCTGGTCGTCAGAAAAATCGAAATCCATGTTCTTGTCTCCTTAGCCGAGCACGGTTTGAGCAACGATGTTGCGCTGCACTTCGTTGGAACCGCCGTAGATGGTGGTCTTGCGCAGGTTGAAGTAGGTGGATGCGAGGGGGGCGTTGGCCACGGCGCCGCCGGGGAAGTCGCCCTGCCAGCCCGCTTCCATGGCTTCTTCGATGAAAGGCAGGGCAAAGGGGCCGGCCGCCAGCATCATCAGTTCGGCGTAGCGCTGCTGGATCTCGCTGCCCTTGATCTTGAGCAGGCCGGCGATGTCGAGCGAGTTCTTGCCGCTCTTCTCGGCCGAGAGCACGCGCAGCACCAGCATTTCCAGGGCCACGATGTCCACTTCGAGCAGGGCGATCTGGTCGCGCAAGCGCTGGTCGTCCCACAGGCCCTCGGCCTTGGCGATGCGCTTGAGGCGTTCCAGTTCGCGCTTGCTGCGGTTCACGTCGGCGATGTTGGTACGTTCGTGGCTCAGCAGGTGCTTGGCGTAGGTCCAGCCCTTGTTCTCTTCGCCGATCAGGTTCTCGGCAGGCACTTCGACGTTGTCGAAGAACACCTCGTTGACTTCGCACTCGCCGTCGAGCAGCTTGATCGGGCGCACGGTCACGCCGGGCGACTTCATGTCGATCAGCAAGAAGCTGATGCCCGTCTGCGGCTTGCCCTCGTTGCTGGTGCGCACCAGGCAGAAGATCCACTCGCCGTACTGGCCCAGCGTGGTCCAGGTCTTCTGGCCGTTGACGATGTATTTGTTGCCCACGCGTTCGGCGCGTGTCTTGACCGAGGCCAGGTCCGAACCCGAGCCCGGTTCGCTGTAGCCCTGGCTCCACCACACTTCGCCGCTGGCGATGCCGGGCAGGCAGCGCTTTTGCTGCTCGGCGTTGCCAAACGCCATGATCACCGGGGCCACCATCACGGGGCCGAACGGCACGATGCGCGGGGCGCCCGCCAAAGCGCACTCTTCCTCGAAGAGGTGCTTCTGCACGGCGGTCCAGCCGGGGCCGCCGAACTGCTGGGGCCAGCCAAAGCCGAGCCATCCCTTTTTGCCCAGGATCTTCGCCCAGCCCTGCAGGTCATCGCGCGTCAGGCGCAGGGCATTGTGGACTTTGTGCGAAATCTCCTTGGGCAGGTTGCTGTGAACCCAGGCGCGAATTTCTTCGCGAAAGGCCTGTTCTTCGGGGGTAAATGCGAGATCCATACGGTGTGTCTCCTGAGAAGTCGTATTTGTAGCACGGTCGTTCGTTTTTCGCCTGTCCAAATGGAGACAATGGCCCCGTTCAGTCGCCGGCAGGCGCGTTCAGGGACAACCCGAGTTCTGCGCACAGGCGCTGCACCGTGGCGCGCAATGCCGCTACCTCGGCTTCGAGCGCCTCCACGCGTGCCTGCAGGGCGGGCGCGTGCCCGTCTGCGCTGGCGCCAGCCGGGGCGGATGGATCCACCGGGCCGCACAGCAGGTGCGCCCAGCGCGGCTCGCGGGCGCCCGGCGCGCGCGGCAGCAGCACCACCAGCGGGCCGCCTTTCTCCGCGCTGCGCTCCTGCAGCTCGTCGAGAAACCCCTCGACCGAGGAAATGTCGGCGAAGCGGTACCAGCGCTCGGCGTTGATGCGCAGCTCGCCCGCTGTCTGCGGGCCACGCAGCATCAGCAGGCCCAGCAGCACGGCCGACTGCTCGGGCACGCCCACGGCGCGCTGGAAGTTGTGCTCCCAGCGTGTGGTGCGGCCGCCACTGGTCTCGAACACCAGCGTCAGCAGTTTGAGGGCGTCAAGCGCTTCCTGGGCCTCGGCATCGCTGAGGTTCATCACCGGGTCGCGCGTGGTCTTCTGGTTGCAGCCCGTGACCACGGCGTTTAGCGTGAGCGGGTAGCTGTCGCGCACGGTACGGGCCTTTTCCATCAGTGTGGCCAGCACGCGGGCTTCGTTGGCGGTCAGGG
>DMZZ01000084.1:0-3321 GCA_003484805.1 Comamonadaceae bacterium
GTGACGCTGCAGACCCTGGCCGAAAGTTTCTCGCGCATCGGCGTGCCGGTGTTCATGGCCGACGTGAAGGGCGACCTCACGGGCGCCAGCCAGCCCGGCAAGATCGGCGACAAGCTGGCCGCCGTGCTGAAGGAGCGGGGGCTGGACATGCCCGCCCCGCTGGCCTGCCCCACCACGCTGTGGGACGTGTTTGGCGAGCAGGGCCACCCGGTGCGCGCCACGGTGTCGGACATGGGCCCGTTGCTGCTGGGGCGCATGCTCAACCTGAACGAGACGCAGCTGGGCGTGCTCAACATCGTCTTCAAGATCGCCGACGACAACGGCATGCTGCTGCTGGATCTGAAAGACCTGCGCGCCATGCTCACGTTCGTGGGTGACAACGCCAAGGAATTCACCACCGAATACGGCAACGTCAGCGCCGCCAGCGTGGGAGCCATCCAGCGCGGCCTGTTGCAGATCGAGCAGCAAGGCGGCGACAAATTCTTCGGCGAGCCCATGCTCGACATCCAGGACTTCATGCAGACCGACACCAACGGCCATGGCGTGGTCAACATTCTGGCCGCCGACCGGCTGATGAACTCGCCGCGCCTGTACGCCACGTTTCTGCTGTGGATGCTGTCGGAGCTGTTTGAAATCCTCCCCGAGATCGGCGACCCCGAGAAGCCCAAGCTGGTCTTCTTCTTTGACGAGGCCCACCTGCTGTTCAATGAGGCGCCCAAGGTGCTCATCGAGCGTATCGAACTGGTGGTGCGCCTCGTGCGCTCCAAGGGCGTGGGGGTGTNNCCCGACAGCGTGCTGGCCCAGCTGGGCAACCGCGTGCAGCATGCGCTGCGCGCCTTCACGCCGCGCGACCAGAAGGCCGTGAAGGCGACGGCCACCACCATGCGCCAGAAGCCGGGCCTGGACATCGAGACCGCCATCACCGAGCTGGCCGTGGGCGAGGCGCTGGTGAGCCTTCTCGACGCCAAGGGCCGCCCCAGCGTGACCGAACGCGTGTTTGTGCTGCCTCCCGGCAGCCAGCTCGGCCCCATCACGCCGCAGCAGCGCCAGGCGCTGATGGCCAGCTCGCTGGTAGCCGGTGTGTACGAGAAGGTGGTGGACCGCGAATCGGCCTACGAAAAACTCAAGGGGCGCGCTGCAGAAGCGGTGGCGCAGGCCCCCAATGGCAAGAGCGCCAACGGGGCGAGTGCCGAACAGGGCGGCGGCCTGCTGGGCGGGCTCAACGACGTGCTCTTTGGCTCTACCGGCCCGCGCGGCGGCCCGCGCGACGGTCTGGCGCAAACCATGGCCAAATCGGCCGTGCGCACCATGGGCACCACGCTGGGCCGCGAGATTTTGCGCGGCGTACTGGGCAGCGTGTTTGGCGGCCGCAAACGCTGAAGGACAACCCATGACGGGCTTCGAACTCCTGCTGCTGAAGCTCTCCGGCAGGGCCAGCCCCCTCGCCCTGGCCATCGCACTGTGGGCGCTGGCCCTGGTGGGTACTGTGCTCGGCTGGTGGGAGCCGCAGTGGCGCTGGGGCGTTTATCTGGTGTTCACCCTGCTGGCCGTGTGGAGCCTCAGGCACTGGACCCGCGCCGTGCGGGAGCGCTACATCCGCGAGTCGGTGTTTCCCCAGATCCTCAAACGCAGGTTGCGCGACGCCTACCCCAACGTGACCCCGAAGGACTGCGACCTGGCAGAACGCGGTCTGCGCCAGTTCTTTCTGGCCTGCCTGCGCAGCCGGGGGTCCTATGTGGCCATGCCTTCAAGGGCCGTCGATGCCATGTGGCACGCATTCACCCAGAACGCCACGGCCTATCAAAACTGGTGCCGCGATGCGCTAGGCTTTGTGCCTGAATACGCTCCCGCCGTGGTGCTGGGCAAGAAAGAGCACCACAACGATGGCCTGCGCCGCGCCTGGTACTGGGCCTGCAAGGACGAAGCCATTCAACCCCGCACACCCAGCCGGCTGCCACTGCTGTTTGCGCTGGATGCCAAACTCGCCATCCCCGACGGCTTTCACTACCTGCCCGGCACCCTGGCCAGCGGCCACAAGCCCAAGCCCGGATCCGCCGATGCCCACCATTACGGCACCAGTTTCTGCGACACCAGCTACAGCGGTAGCGCCACCGATTTTGGTGGCTGCGAAAGCATTGGCGGCAAAAACGCCGACAACGACAGCCATGGCGACTCGGACGGCGACGGTGGGGGCGACGGTGGCGGAGGCGACTGACGCCACGAATGCATCAAATTCCATAGCTGCAAGCGCACGCAGCACTTGGCTGGCAGGGTGATTTTTTGCGAATAATCGCCCTCCGGTCTAATATGCGGGAAGAGTTTGGCGCATTCGCCATGCACCCGAGGATGCCGACATGACCACCCTGCTATCCCAGCTCCAGCCCTCCGCCGAGGACGTCATCCAGGCGGCCCATCGCCTCAAGGGCATGGCGCACCGCACACCGGTGCTGCGCTCGACCACGGCAGACGAAATGCTGGGTGCGCAGCTATTCTTCAAATGCGAGAACCTGCAGCGCACGGGCGCCTTCAAGTTCCGTGGGGCGTTCAATGCGCTTTCGCAGTTCGATGATGAGCAGCGCGAGCACGGCGTGATCACCTTTTCTGCCGGCAACCACGCCCAGGCCATCGCGCTGGCGGCCCGCCTGCTGGACATGCCCGCGCTTATCCTCATGCCCGAGGACGCCCCGGCCTCCAAGATGGCCGCCACGCGCCAGTATGGTGCCCAGGTGGCCACCTACAACCCGGTCACCGAAGACCGCGAGGCCATCTGCCAGCGCCTGGCGATGGAGCGCGGCATGACGCTGGTACCGCCGTCCGAACACCCGCAGGTGATCGCCGGGCAAGGCACCGCCGCACTGGAACTGCTCGAAGAAGTGCCCCGGCTGGACTACCTGTTCGTCGGGGTGGGCGGTGGCGGCCAGCTCGCGGGCAGCCTGCTGGCGGCCAAGGCCGTGGCGCCGCTGTGCCGTGTTTATGGCGTCGAGCCCGAGGCGGGCAACGACGGCCAGCAGTCGCTGCGGGCCGGGCACATCGTGCGTATTCCGTTTCCGCGCAGCACCATCGCCGACGGCGCCCAGGCCCAGGCGCTGGGGCCCATGACGTTCGACATCATCCAGCGCGAGGCCGAAGGCATCGTCACCGCCAGCGACCCGCAGCTCGTGCAGGCCATGCGCTTCTTTGCCGAGCGCATGAAGATCGTGGTGGAACCGACCGGCACCCTGGCCTTTGCCGGCGCACAGCATGCCGGGCTTGACATCCGGGGCGCGCGTGTCGGCGTCATCATCAGCGGCGGCAATGTGGACTTGCCGCGCTACGCCCGAT
>DMZZ01000372.1:0-3617 GCA_003484805.1 Comamonadaceae bacterium
AACATGCTGGTGCAGGTGGACGGCAATTTGCCTAAGGGTGTGACGCCCAAGGATGTGGTGCTGGCCATCATCGGCAAGATCGGCACGGCCGGCGGCACGGGCTACACCATCGAATTCGCGGGCTCGGTGTTCCGCGCGATGAGCATGGAAGGCCGCATGACCGTGTGCAACATGGCCATCGAAGGCGGCGCGCGCGCTGGCCTGGTGGCGGTGGACGACAAGACCATTGAATACGTCAGGGGCCGCCCGCTGTCGCCCACGGGCGTGGAGTGGGACCAGGCTGTTGATTACTGGAAGACGCTGCACTCCGACGCAGACGCCGTGTTCGACACCGTTGTCAAGCTCGACGCCGCAGACATCGTGCCGCAGGTCACCTGGGGCACGTCGCCCGAAATGGTGCTGGGCGTGGACGCCCGCGTGCCCGACCCCGACAAGGAAAAGGACGCCAACAAGCGCGGCGCCATCGAGCGCGCGCTGACCTACATGGGCCTGCAGCCCGGCAAGCCGATCAACGACATCACCATCGACAAGGTGTTCATCGGATCGTGCACCAACAGCCGCATCGAGGACATGCGCGAAGCCGCCGCCGTGGTGAAGAAGCTCGGCCGCAAGGTGGCCAGCAACGTCAAGCAGGCGATGGTGGTGCCCGGTTCGGGCCTGGTCAAGGAACAGGCCGAGCGCGAAGGCCTGCACGAAATTTTCAAGGCCGCAGGCTTTGAGTGGCGCGAACCCGGCTGCTCCATGTGCCTGGCCATGAACGCCGACCGCCTGGAGCCCGGCGAACGCTGCGCCTCCACCAGCAACCGCAACTTCGAAGGCCGCCAGGGCGCTGGTGGCCGCACCCATCTCGTCAGCCCCGCCATGGCCGCTGCTGCAGCGTTGCATGGCCATTTCGTCGATATCCGCCCATTTGCCTGAAGGAGCTTTGTCATGAAAAACACCGCCACCCTCATCGCTTTGACCATCGCCTTCGTGCTGGCCGGCTGCAACACCGTCAAGGGCGTGGGCCAGGACATCGGCAAGGCCGGCTCGGCCATCGAGCGCGCCGCAAAGTAAAGCACCCCGACATGCAGAAATTCACCCTCCACCAAGGCCTCGTAGCTCCCATGGACCGCGAGAACGTCGACACCGACGCCATCATCCCCAAGCAGTTCCTCAAGTCGATCAAGAAGACCGGCTTTGGCGTGAACCTGTTCGACGAATGGCGCTACCTGGACCACGGCGAGCCAGGGCAGGACCCCGCCAGCCGCAAGCCCAACCCCGACTTCGTGCTGAACCAGCCGCGCCATGCAGGCGCCTCCATCCTGCTGGCGCGCAAGAACTTCGGCTGCGGGTCGAGCCGCGAGCATGCGCCCTGGGCGCTGGATCAGTACGGCTTTCGCGCCATCATCGCGCCCAGCTTTGCCGACATCTTCTTCAACAACTGCTTCAAGAACGGACTGCTGCCCATCGTTCTGCCCGAGGCCACGGTAGCCCAGTTGTTCGACGAAGTGGCGGCGTTCCCCGGCTACCAGCTCACCATCGACCTGGAGCGCCAGGTGATCGTGCGCCCGCAGGGCGAGGAGATCCCGTTCGACGTGGTGCCCTTCCGCAAGTACTGCCTGCTCAACGGCTTCGACGACATCGGCCTGACCTTGCGCCAGAAAGACAAGATCGCCGCCTTCGAGGCCCAGCGCCTGGCCACCAAGCCCTGGCTGGCGCACACCATGGTGTCCTGAAATATCCATCAAATTGGCACATGGCGCTTGATGGACAAGCGCCATAAGCTATCAAAACAAGAGCAAACAATGAAAATCGCAGTTCTGCCGGGTGACGGCATTGGTACCGAAATCGTGGCCGAGGCCGTCAAGGTGCTCAAAACGCTGGACTTGAAGTTCGAGATGGAATCCGCCCTGGTCGGCGGCGCCGCCTACGAGGCCCATGGGCACCCCCTGCCCGAATCCACATTGAGGCTCGCCATGGATGCCGACGCCGTGCTGTTCGGCGCCGTGGGCGACTGGAAATACGACAAGTTGGAGCGCCCGCTGCGCCCTGAGCAGGCCATTTTGGGCCTGCGCAAGAACATAGGGCTGTTTGCCAACTTCCGCCCCGCCATCTGCTACGAACAACTGGTGGGCGCATCCAGCCTCAAGCCCGAGCTGATTGCGGGCCTCGACATCCTCATCATCCGCGAGCTGACNNTTCGGCCAGCCGCGCGGCCGCCGCGTGGCCACCGACGGCCACTTCCCCGGTGCCGAGGAAGCGTATGACACCATGCGCTACAGCAAGCCCGAGATCGAGCGCATCGCCCACGTCGCTTTCCAGGCCGCGCGCAAGCGCAGCAAGAAGGTCACCAGCGTGGACAAGGCCAACGTGCTGGAGACCTTCCAGTTCTGGAAGGACGTGGTCACCGAGGTGCACCAGCAGTACCCCGACGTGGAACTGCAGCACATGTACGTGGACAACGCCGCCATGCAGCTCGTGAAGGCGCCCAAGGCGTTCGACGTGGTGGTCACCGGCAACATGTTCGGCGACATCCTGAGCGACGAGGCCTCCATGCTCACCGGGTCGATCGGCATGCTTCCCTCGGCCAGCCTGAACAGCAAGGGCCAGGGCCTGTACGAACCCAGCCACGGCAGCGCCCCCGACATCGCGGGCAAGGGCGTGGCCAACCCGCTGGCCACCATCCTCTCGGCCGCGATGATGCTGCGCTTCAGCCTGAACCAAGAAGCAGCCGCCCAGCGCATCGAGGCCGCCGTGCAAAAAGTGCTGGCCCAGGGCCTGCGCACGCCCGACATCTGGAGCGAAGGCACCACCAAGGTGGGCACGGCGCAGATGGGGGATGCGGTAGTGAAGGCGCTGCGGTAAGGAAGATGCGTTCAGCGAAATAAAAATGGGCAGCTAGGCTGCCCATTTTTTTATATTGCTTCAATCACTTAGTCAGAAGGGATTTGAAACGCGGGTCGCTCACAGCTTTCGCGAGTGTGCTTTGAACTGCAGGTGCAAAAGCATCAGCCACATTCTTGCAAGCACTCCAAGCATCCCAACTTGTGTCGAACCGATGGCTACTTTCCACTTGAAGAGTCTTGCCATTGCTCGACGTCAACGTCAGACCAATTTCCCAACTTGCAGGGCTGACCGAACTAAAAGTCAGCTTATCAATGCGACCGCCAATCGACACTGGGGCATTGCCTGCATACGCCTTTGCCAAGAACAGCTCTTCCTGAAAAGCCTCTTGAATAAATTGAGCAGCAGTTTTTCCTGAGCCTAACGAGATGGGACCGTTAGCGCGGCACCATGGGCTCCCCTCCACACCGGGCGCAGAAGTGAACCTGAATCCGTGATCCCGATTCACGCCCCCCGGATTATTGAACCGAATTTGTCAAATTTACATGCAGCACCGAGCCCAAACCCACCAAGCAACGCGCGCCCACACCGCGAGCGTTGCTTGCGCGGGCGTTGGCGCTGCGATTGCGTTGCCAAGGCCACCATTGGCTCACGCTGGCGCCCACCGGGCCAAGGCATGCAACAGCGAGTGGGGGTTGGGCGCAGGTGCCCGAGGGACCTCAGCCAGTGTTCAGCCGTCCATAGTGGCGCTCGAACACCGCAAAGCCGCTGTCATTGGCGCCCAGACCCAG
>DMZZ01000313.1:0-8253 GCA_003484805.1 Comamonadaceae bacterium
ACCACGGGCTCGGGCAAGTCGGTGGGCATCAACGCCATGATCCTCTCGCTGCTCTACAAGGCCGAGGCCAAGGACGTACGCCTCTTGATGATCGACCCCAAGATGCTGGAAATGTCGGTCTACGAGGGCATTCCGCACCTGCTGGCGCCCGTAGTCACCGACATGAAGCAGGCGGCCAATGGCCTGAACTGGTGTGTGGGCGAGATGGAGCGCCGCTACAAGCTCATGAGCAAGCTGGGCGTGCGCAACCTGGCGGGCTACAACGTCAAGATCGATGAGGCCGCCGCGCGCGAGGAATTCATCGGCAACCCCTTCAGCCTGACGCCCGAGCAGCCTGAGCCGCTGCAGCGCCTGCCGCACATCGTGGTTGTGATCGACGAGCTGGCCGACCTGATGATGGTGGTGGGCAAGAAGATCGAGGAACTCATTGCCCGCCTCGCGCAGAAAGCCCGCGCAGCTGGCATCCACCTCATCCTGGCCACGCAGCGCCCCAGCGTGGACGTGATCACCGGCCTCATCAAGGCCAACATTCCCACGCGCATCGCCTTCCAGGTGAGCAGCAAGATCGACAGCCGTACCATCCTCGACCAGATGGGCGCCGAGGCGCTGCTGGGCATGGGCGACATGCTCTACATGGCCAGCGGTACCGGCCTGCCGATCCGGGTGCATGGCGCATTTGTGTCCGACGAGGAAGTGCACCGTGTGGTCAGCTACCTCAAGGCCCAGGGCGAGCCCGATTACATCGAAGGCGTGCTGGAAGGGGGAACCGTGGACGGCGACGGTGATCTCAATGGGGAAGGCGGGGGTGAAAGTGGCGAAAAAGACCCCATGTACGACCAGGCGGTCGAAGTGGTGCTCAAAGACCGCAAGGCCAGCATCTCTTACGTGCAACGCAAGCTGCGCATTGGCTACAACCGCTCGGCCCGGCTCCTGGAAGACATGGAGAAGGCTGGACTGGTGAGTTCTCTCACCACCAGTGGCCAGCGCGAGGTGCTGGTGCCAGCAAGAGAGTGAGCATTCCCCTGCTGCGCTGCGTCCGCTGGCCTGGGGGCCTCGCCTGTTTGACGTAACGTGGGCTGCGCCAGACGCACAGAAGGAATTCTTTTGAAAAAGCTGATTACTGCAATTTTGATAGCTACCAGCGCAAGCTGGGCAAGCGCTGATGGCCTGAAAAGCCTTGAATCCTTCATGAAAGGCACGCAGGCTGCGCGGTCCGACTTCACCCAGGTAGTCACCACCCCGGGCAAGGAAGGGCAGGTGGCGCGCCAGAAGACGTCGAGCGGCAGTTTCGAGTTCCAGCGGCCCGGGCGCTTTCGCTTCGTTTACAAGAAGCCCTTCGAGCAGACCATCGTGGCCGACGGCCAGACGCTGTGGTTTTATGACGTGGACCTGAACCAGGTCACCCAGCGCCCCCAGGCGCAGGCTCTGGGCACCACGCCCGTGGCCTTGCTGGCCTCGGCGGCCGACCTGCAGGCGCTGCGTGCCGATTTCACGCTGGAATCGGCCCCTGCACAGGACGGATTGCAGTGGGTGCAGGCGGTTCCGAAGGCCAAGGACGGCCAATTGCAGAACGTGCGCGTGGGCTTCCGGGGCGAGCAGCTCGCGGAGCTGGAGATTCTGGACAGCTTTGGTCAGCGCTCGTCCATCCGCTTTGACAATCTGCAGCCCAATCCGCAGCTGCCGGCCAGCACGTTCCAGTTCAAGCCCCCGGTGGGGGCTGATGTGCTCAAGCAGTAACGCGGCTTCAGGCCAGCGCCTGCGTCACTCTTTGGCGCAGTTCGGACAGCAGCTCCCTTTCGAACCACGGGTTCTGGCGCAGCCAGCCATTGTTGCGTGGGCTGGGGTGTGGCAGCGCCAGCAGCTCCGGGCCGTGGCTGCGCCACTGGCGCACGGCGTCGGAGAGCTTGCCGCGGTGGCCGGGCAGGTGCCAGGCCAGGGCGTACTGGCCCAGCACCAGGGTCAGACGCAGATGCGGCAGGTGGCCCAGCAGGGGCTGGCGCCAGGCCGGGGCGCACTCAGGGCGCGGCGGCAGGTCGCCCGAGCGGCCCATGCCGGGGTAGCAAAAGCCCATGGGCAGGATGACGACCTGGCGAGGGTCGTAGAAGGTCTCTCGCTCCACACCCAGCCACGCGCGCAGGCGTTCGCCGCTGGCGTCGTCGAACGGCACGCCCGAGGCGTGCACCTTGCGGCCCGGCGCCTGGCCGGCAATCAGGATGCGCGCGCTGGCATGGGCCTGCAACACCGGGCGTGGGCCGTGGGGCAGATGCGCTGCGCAGAGCTGGCAGGCGCGCACGCGTGCGAGCAGGGCGTCGAGCGGTTCGGTCGAGGTCACGGCGTGATCCGTGCCCCGGCCTCGGCCAGCAGTTCGCGCAGCACCGAGCGGTGGCAGTGCGATTCGTCCTCGCAGTAGCAGCCCACGGAGAAGTTTGCGTCCTGCGACATCCGGGCCAGCAGCGCCAGGGTGTGGCGGTTTTCCGGCGAGGCCATCTCGGCGCGGTACTTGCGCGCGAAGGCCGTCCATTCTTGGGGCGTGGCGGCGGCCTGGGCCTGCTTCACGGTCTCGGGGCTGGGGGCGAGGTTGGGGTACCACACGTCGTACCAGTCCTGCGCCGCGAACTGTTCCTTGGGCACGCCGCGCGGCGGGCGGCGCACGGTGCCGATGCGGGTGCCCTCGTCGGGTGCACGCGGGCTGCCGAGTTGAACAATGCGAATGGGCATGGAAAAACCTCCGTGGGGCGCCATTCTGGCCGATCCGGCATGGTTTGCCCGCTACCATCATGGCTACCGTGAAACCGCCCGCCGCCCCCCACCAGCCCCTGGCCGAGCGCCTGCGCCCGCGCCAGCTCTCCGAAGTGATCGGCCAGCAGCATGTGCTGGGGCCGGGCATGCCGCTGCGCCTGGCGTTCGAGTCGGGCCGGCCGCACAGCTGCATCCTCTGGGGGCCACCGGGCGTGGGCAAGACCACCATTGCGCGCCTCATGGCCGATGCGTTCGATGCGCAGTTCATCAGCATCAGCGCCGTGCTCGGCGGCGTGAAGGACATCCGTGACGCCGTGCAGCTGGCCGAAAATGCGCGCGATGGCCTGATGCAGCAGCGCACCCTCGTTTTCGTGGACGAGGTGCACCGTTTCAACAAAAGCCAGCAGGACGCCTTCCTGCCGCATGTGGAAAGCGGGCTGTTCACCTTCATCGGCGCGACCACCGAGAACCCGTCGTTCGAGGTCAACTCGGCCCTGCTGTCGCGCGCGGCGGTGTACGTGCTGCAGCCGCTCTCCTGCGATGATTTGAAGCAGATTGTGGCCCTGGCCCAATCACAGCAAGCGCTACGCGCTATTGAAAGCGAAGCAGTGGAGCGGCTCGTGGCCTATGCCGACGGCGATGCGCGCCGCCTGCTCAACACGCTGGAGACGCTGGAGATGGCGGCGGCGCAGGAGCAGCTGGTGGAGATCGCCGATGTCTGGCTGCTCAAGGTGCTCGGTGAGCGCATGCGCCGCTACGACAAGGGGGGCGAGCAGTTCTACGACACCATCAGCGCGCTGCACAAGTCGGTGCGCGGCTCTGACCCCGACGCGGCGCTGTACTGGCTGGTGCGCATGCTCGACGGCGGCGCCGACCCGCGCTACATGGCGCGCCGACTGGTGCGCATGGCCAGCGAAGACGTGGGCCTGGCCGACCCGCGCGCGCTGCGCCTGGCGCTCGATTGCGCCGAGGTGTATGAGCGCCTGGGCAGCCCCGAGGGCGAGCTGGCGCTGGCCGAATGCGTGGTCTATCTGGCGGTGGCGCCCAAGTCCAACGCCGTGTACAAGGCCTACAACGCGGCCCGCGCCTTCGTGAAGCAGGACGGCACGCGCCCTGTTCCCATGCACCTGCGCAATGCGCCCACCCAGCTCATGAAGCAGCTGGATTACGGCAAGGGCTACCGCTATGCGCACGATGAAGAGGATGGTTTTGCGGCGGGCGAGCGCTACCTGCCTGAGGGCATGCAGGCTCCCGGCTTTTATCAGCCCGTACGGCGTGGGCTGGAAATCCGCATCGCGGACAAGCTCGACGAACTGCGGGAACGCAATGCGGCCGTGCAAGCGGGGCAAGACGGCGATCCTGGCGCAGACGCCTGAGTTTCCTGGGTGCGACCGGGTCCTCACCGCGCCGGGTGCGGGCTAATTAATAAGCTTGCACAGCAACAATCGTCAGTGCATTACCCGTTCTTATGCATTGCGAACCTCGCTGATGGGCCGGAAACCCGAGGGAAAACCCCTCCGTGTGCGCTAAGGGGGGGCGATTGCAAGTGGCTACAATTCCGTCCTCAAACCCGCATGGTTGTATTCCCGGCGGGTTTTTTGCTAGATGGCAGGCGGGCTCAAAAGGCTGTACCGTTTCAGGTGCCTCCAGCGTGAGCCCGTCATAAACGAAGGACTTTTCTTATGGACATTTTGCTGCAGCAGATCATCAACGGTCTGGTTCTCGGCAGCATGTACGCCTTGATAGCCTTGGGCTACACCATGGTGTACGGCATTATTCAACTGATCAACTTCGCCCACGGCGAAGTGCTCATGATCGGTGCATTGACCAGTTGGAGCTGCATCGGATTGATGCAGGCGGCCATGCCCGGTGCACCGGGGTGGGTGATCCTGCTGCTGGCCACGCTCATCGCCTGCGTGGTCGCCGCAACGCTCAATTTCACGATCGAGAAGGTTGCCTACCGGCCGCTGCGCAACAGCCCGCGTCTGGCACCCCTGATCACCGCCATCGGCATGTCGATCCTGCTGCAGACGCTGGCCATGATCATCTGGAAGCCCAACTACAAGCCCTACCCGACGCTGCTGCCCTCGACGCCGTTCGAGATCGGCGGCGCCTTTATCACCCCCACACAGGTGCTTATCCTGGGTGTGACGGCTGTGGCCCTGGCCTTGCTGATGTACCTGGTGAATCACACCAACCTGGGCCGCGCCATGCGTGCCACGGCGGAGAACCCGCGCGTTGCGGCCTTGATGGGTGTCAAGCCGGACATGGTCATCTCGGCCACCTTTATCATCGGTGCCATCCTGGCGGCCATCGCCGGCATCATGTATGCGTCCAACTACGGCACGGCGCAGCACACCATGGGCTTCCTGCCGGGGCTCAAGGCTTTCACGGCGGCCGTGTTCGGCGGCATTGGCAACCTGGCCGGTGCGGTGGTGGGCGGCATTTTGCTGGGTCTGATCGAGGCCATCGGTTCGGGCTACATCGGCACCCTCACGGGCGGCCTGCTGGGCAGCCACTACACCGACATCTTCGCGTTCATCGTGCTCATCATCATCCTGACGCTGCGCCCCTCGGGCCTGCTGGGTGAGCGTGTGGCGGATCGCGCCTGAGGAGCTGCAGACCATGAAGAACACCAAAGTCAACTGGATCCTGGGCGCCATTGCCCTGCTGGTCCTTCCCCTGATCCTGCAGTATTTCGGCAACGCCTGGGTGCGCATTGCCGACCTGGCCCTGCTGTACGTGCTGCTGGCCCTGGGCCTGAACATCGTGGTCGGCTACGCCGGCCTGCTGGACCTGGGCTACGTGGCGTTTTATGCCGTGGGTGCCTACCTGTTTGCATTGATGGCCTCGCCCCACCTGGCGGAAAACTTCGCGGCATTTGCCGCCATGTTCCCCGACGGGCTGCATACCTCGCTGTGGCTGGTGATTCCACTGGCGCTGTTATTGGCGGCGTTCTTTGGGGCCATGCTGGGGGCGCCCACGCTGAAGCTGCGAGGGGACTACCTGGCCATCGTGACGCTGGGTTTTGGCGAGATCATCCGCATTTTCCTGAACAACCTGGACCACCCCGCCAACCTGACCAACGGCCCCAAGGGCATTGGCCAGATCGACTCGGTCAAGATCTTCGGCCTCGACCTGGGCAAGCGGCTGGAGCTGTTCGGCTTCGACATCAACTCCGTCACGCTGTACTACTACCTGTTCCTGGTGCTGGTGGTCGTGAGCATCGTGATCTGCTACCGCCTGCAGGACTCGCGCATTGGCCGCGCCTGGATGGCCATTCGTGAAGACGAGATCGCCGCCAAGGCCATGGGCATCAACACCCGCAACATGAAGCTGCTGGCTTTTGCCATGGGCGCATCGTTTGGCGGCATGTCGGGCGCCATGTTCGGCGCCTTCCAGGGGTTCGTGTCGCCCGAGTCGTTCAGCCTGATGGAGTCGGTCATGATCGTCGCCATGGTGGTGCTGGGCGGCATCGGCCACATTCCTGGCGTGATTCTGGGCGCCGTGCTGCTGTCGGCCTTGCCCGAGGTGCTGCGCTATGTNNTGGCCATGATCATCGTCATGCTGCTCCGCCCCCGGGGTCTGTGGCCCTCGCCGGACCACGGCAAGAGCTTGACGCAGAAGACTTGAACACCGCAGAAAGTTAGAACATGGCAGAGAAATCCAACGATGTGGTGCTCAAGGTCGCCGGCATCTCCAAGCGCTTCGGCGGCCTGCAGGCCCTCTCCGACGTGGGCATCACCATTGAACGTGGCCAGGTCTATGGCCTGATCGGCCCCAACGGTGCCGGCAAGACCACGTTCTTCAACGTGATCACTGGCCTCTACACCCCCGACAGCGGCACCTTTGAGCTGGCAGGCAAGCCCTACGAGCCCACGGCAGTGCACGAAGTGGCCAAGGCGGGCATCGCCCGTACCTTCCAGAACATCCGCCTGTTCGCCGAAATGACGGCGCTGGAAAACGTGATGGTGGGCCGCCACATCCGCACCAAGTCGGGCCTGCTCGGCGCGGTGCTGCGCACCAAGAGCTTCAAGGAAGAAGAACGGGCCATCGCCCAACGTGCGCAGGAGTTGCTGGATTACGTGGGCATCGGCAAGTTTGCCGACTACAAGGCGCGGACTCTCTCCTACGGCGACCAGCGCCGCCTGGAGATCGCCCGCGCCTTGGCCACCGATCCGCAGCTGATCGCGCTCGACGAGCCCGCCGCCGGCATGAACGCCACCGAAAAAGTGATGCTGCGCGAGCTGATCGACCGCATCCGCAACGACAACCGCACCATTTTGCTGATCGAGCACGACGTGAAGCTGGTGATGGGCCTGTGCGACCGCGTGACGGTGCTCGACTACGGCAAGCAGATCGCCGAAGGCACGCCCGCCACGGTGCAGAAGAACGAAAAAGTGATTGAGGCCTATCTGGGCACCGGAGGACACTGAGCATGGCCGACAAGAATGTATTGCTGAAGGTCACGAGCCTGAAGGTGTCTTATGGCGGCATTCAGGCTGTCAAGGGCGTGGATTTCGAGGTGCGCGAGGGCGAACTGGTCTCGCTGATCGGCTCCAACGGCGCCGGCAAGACCACCACCATGAAGGCCATCACCGGCACGCTGCCGATGAACGATGGCGACATCGAGTACCTGGGCGAGAGCATCAAGGGCAAGGGCGCGTGGGATCTGGTCAAGAAGGGTCTGGTGATGGTGCCGGAAGGCCGTGGCGTCTTCGCCCGCATGACCATCACCGAGAATCTGCAGATGGGTGCCTACACGCGCAGCGACAAGGCGGGCATCCTGGCCGATATCGAGAAGATGTTCACCATCTTCCCGCGCCTGCGCGAACGCAAGGACCAGCTCGCCGGCACCATGTCGGGCGGCGAGCAGCAGATGCTGGCCATGGGCCGCGCGCTGATGAGCCAGCCCAAGGTGCTGCTGCTCGACGAGCCCTCCATGGGCCTGTCGCCCATCATGGTGGACAAGATCTTCGAGGTTGTGCGCGACGTGTACGCCCTGGGGGTGACTATCGTGCTGGTGGAGCAGAACGCCAGCCGCGCGCTGGCGATTGCCGACCGGGGCTATGTCATGGAGTCGGGCCTGATCACCATGACCGGCCCGGGCCAGGAGCTGCTGAACGACCCGAAGGTGCGCGCCGCCTATCTGGGCGAGTAAAACCCGGGCACCCGCAGCAGAGATTCTGCGGCGCATCCCCCCCGAAGGCACCAGCAGCAATGCGGTGCCTTTTGTCATGGTGGTTTTTTGCTATGAAATTCGTAGCTTCAGGCGCTCTGTGTTATTGCTCTAGAACCTATTTTTTATTTTCCATCAGAGGGTTAAAACCACCGGCTTCCAGCCGGTCAGCTTCAGCTACGAGAATGAAGGAGCTGGAGGTGCGAGATGGAATACAGATACGGCAGCCACACGGTATTTCAGATTGAGTATCACTTTGTGTGGGTCACGAAGTGCCGCTACAAGGTGTTGACAGCGGAGGTAGCGGAGCGAGTGCGAGAGTTGGTGCGGCAGGT
>DMZZ01000312.1:0-4397 GCA_003484805.1 Comamonadaceae bacterium
TCCGGGTCGTGCAGGAGTGACTGCGCCTTGGCGCGCTGGGCTTCGTCAAGGGCCTGGGGCGCTTGGCCGCGCTGGTTTGCACGCACCATGCGCACGAGCACAACGACCGCGCCCACCAGCAGGACGAACGGGCCGAACCAGAGCAGCCAGGTCACGGCATTGACGGGAGGGCGGTAGCGCACGAAGTCGCCATAGCGGCTGACCATGAAATCCATGATTTCGGTGTCGCTTTTGCCCGCCTGGATGAGGGTGCGGATCTCGCGCTTGAGGTCCATGGCCAGATCGGCCCGCGAACCCGCCAGCGATTCATTCTGGCAGACGAGGCAGCGCAGTTCTTCCGAAATGGAGACCATGCGCTTCTCGACCACCGGGTCGTCTGCCAGGGGTGGGGCTTCGCTGGCGTGGGCAGCCAGGGCGCATTGCAGCGCCAGCAGCAGGGCAAGCCAGAATTTCATTTTTGCAGCTCCCGCGCCAGCGGCAGGATGGTCTTGAGCAGGGCTTCCTCGGTGACGGGGCCGATCTGCTTGTGGCGGATCTTGCCTTCCTTGTCGATGAGGAAGGTTTCCGGCACGCCATACACGCCGAAGTCGATGCCGATGCGGCCGTCCTGGTCAATCACCGAGAAGTCGTAGGGGTCGCCGTGTCGGGCCAGCCACTTGATGCCGTTGGCGGGCTGGTCCTTGTAGTTGAGGCCGACGAGCGGAAGGCTCTTGTTCTTGGCGAACGCCACCAGGATCGGGTGCTCGTCCAGGCAGGCCGTGCACCACGAGGCCCAGACGTTGAGCAGCCACACCTTGCCGCGCATGTCCTGCGCCGCAAACTGCTTCTCTGGCGTGTGCAGTACCGGGGCCACGAACATCGGCGCATCCTTGCCGATCAGGGGGGAAGGAACGACACGGGGGTCGCGCGTCAGCCCGATGGCGAGAAACACCACCAGCACCAGGAAAAGGCCCAGCGGTATCAGCGCCTTCTTCATGCCGCCACACCCGAGATGGTCGCGTTGGCAGTGGCCGTGGCCCGCTTCTTGCGGTAGCGGCGGTCCAGCGCGGCGAGGGCTCCGCCCAGGCCCATGAGCAGTGTCCCACCCCAGATCCAGCTCACGAACGGCTTGTAGTAAACGCGCATGGCCCAGGCGGGAGCATCACCGCCCTCCAGACTCTCACCCAGGGAGACATACACATCGCGGGTCAGGCCCGTGTCGATGGCCGCTTCCGTCATGGGCATGGTGGACGAGAAATAGGTGCGCTTTTCAGGATGCAGGGTGCGCAGCAGCTTGCCGTCGCGGATCAGTTCGACATCGCCTACGTCGGCGCGGTAGTTGGGTCCTTTGGCCTCGCGGATTCCGGTCAGCTTGAGGGTGTAGCCCCCCACCGAGACGGTGTCGCCCACCGCCATGCGCACATCCTTTTCGGTTTCATAGCCGGTCACCATGGTGATGCCGATCGTGCAGACCGCTATGCCGATGTGGGCGATGTGCATGCCCCAGTAAGACCCGGGAATGGACTTCCAGCGGGCCGTGTCTTTGAGGTGCCGGACGATGTGCACCACCGACGACAGCACGATCCACAGCGCCAGGCTCAGGCCCAGCGACACTGCGGCAGACCAGGGGCCGGCCAGCAGCGGCAGGGTGCAGCCCAGAGCGATGGACACAAGGGCCGTGGCGCCCAGCTTGCGCGCCAGTTCGGCGACGCCGTCGCTCTTCCAGCGGGCAAAGGTGCCCACCACCATGAAAATCAGGACAGGCACCATGATCGGAACGAACACGGCGTTGAAGTAGGGCGGGCCCACCGACAGTTTGCCCAGATTCAGCGTATCGACGATCAGCGGGTACAGCGTGCCCAGCAGCACCGTGGCGGCTGCGGTGGTCATGAGGACGTTGTTGACCAGCAGGAAGGTTTCACGCGAGACCAGTGCGAACGAGCCACTGGATCGGACCTTGCTGGCCCGCATGGCAAACAGCGTAAGCGAACCGCCCACCACGACAAGCAGAAACAACAGGATGAACACGCCGCGCCGGGGGTCGGTGGCAAAGGCGTGCACCGAGGTCAGCACCCCCGACCGCACCAGGAAGGTACCCAGCAGACTGAGCGAGAACGCCGTGATGGCCAGGATGATGGTCCAGTTACGGAACAGGCCGCGCTTTTCGGTCACCGCCAGTGAGTGGATGAGTGCCACGCTCACCAGCCAGGGCAGGAAAGAGGCGTTTTCTACCGGGTCCCAGAACCACCAGCCACCCCAGCCCAGTTCGTAATAAGCCCACCACGAACCCAGTGAAATGCCCAGGGTCAGGAAAACCCAGGCCGCCGTGGCCCAGGGGCGTGACCAGCGGGCCCAGGCGGCATCCAGGCGCCCGCCCAGCAGCGCGGCAATGGCAAAGGCAAACGGCACGGCCAGGCCCACATAGCCCATGTACAGCAGGGGCGGGTGGAACACCAGGCCGGGGTCTTGCAGCAGGGGGTTGAGGTCGCGCCCATCGGCGGGGATATCAATCAGGCGCAGGAACGGGTTGGACGTGATGAGCATGAACAGCAGGAAGCCCACCGCCACCAGGCTCAGGATGCCGAGCACCCGCGAAACCATGGCGTCGGGCAATTGCCGTGAGAACAGCGAAACCGCCAGCATCCACGAGATGAGCATGAAATGCCACAGCAGCAGCGAGCCTTCGTGGCCACCCCAGACACCGGCGATGCGGTACATCGCAGGCAGGCTGGTGTTGGAATGCTGCACCACATACACAACGGAGAAATCGTTGGTATAGAACGCGTAGGTGAGGCAGCCGTAGGATACTGCGGTGAGCAGCCACAGAGCCTGTGTGCCCGGCCGGGTCAGCGCGATCCAGTCGCGGCGGCCGGTTTGCCCGCCCGCCACGGCCAGGATACCCAGCGCGAGCGCGACAAAAAGCGACAGGATCAGCGCGAAATGGCCTAGTTCTGGAATCATGGTTATTTCAGCGTTTCAATGGTCTTTTGCGCCTGATCGACCGCATGCTGCGCCTCGGGGGGCATGTAGTTTTCATCGTGTTTGGCCAGCACCTCGGAGGCGGTGAACAGCCCGTCGTCTGCCAGCTTGCCTTGCGCCACGACGCCTTTGCCTTCACGGAAGAGGTCGGGCAGGATGCCGGTGTAAGTCACCTTCATTTCCTGGGCCGTATCGGTGACGATGAAGCTGACAGTGAGGTCTTTGCGCTCGATGGAGCCTTCCTTGACCATGCCGCCGATCCGGAAGGTGCGGTTCTTGGGCGCCTCACCCGCAGCCACCTGGCTGGGGCTGAAGAAAAATACCAGGTTGCTCTCGAAGGCGTTCAGTACCAGAAAGGCCGCGAGTGACAGGGCTACCAGCCCGCCCGCAATGATGGCAGCGCGTTTGTGACGTGGTTTCATGATTAGTTGGGTTTGGACTCAAATTCGCTGCGAAGGTTTCGCAAAATGTGCTTGCGCTGGCCGCGAATCAGCAAGGACTCGACCAGCATGACCAGGGCGGTGGCGCCGAAGCTCCCCCACACATACAGGGCATAGCCACCCATGGCGAAAAAATCGGAAACGCTATCCCACTGCATTTTTGACCCACTCCGTATGACGTTCGCGCTCAAGAATGATGTTGCGCACCCGCGCCAGTGCGGCAGCAATCGCATACATCCAGAAGGCCAGCACCATGATCAGCATGCCCCACAGCATGGGGGCCGCCATGGAGGGCGCACGGGACAAGGAGACCGATGCGCCCTGGTGCAGGGTGTTCCACCAGTTGACCGAAAAATAGATGATGGGTACGTTGACCACCCCCACCAGCGCCAGCACGGCGCAGGCCTTGTCGGCGCGGCGGTGGTCGTCAATGCTCGACTGCAAGGCCAGAAACCCCAGGTACAGGAACAGCAGAATGAGCGTGGAGGTAAGGCGGGCATCCCATACCCACCAGGTTCCCCACATGGGTTTGCCCCAGAGCGCGCCCGTCAACAGCGACAGAAAGGCAAACAGGGCACCCGTGGGCGCGAGGGCGGCGGCCATCATGCCCGACAGGCGGGTGTTGAACGCCAGGCCGAAGCCTGCCCATGCGGCCATCACCAGATAGATGAACATGGAGATCTGGGATGCAGGAACGTGCACAAAGATGATGCGGTAGCCCTGTCCCTGCTGCGCATCGACGGGGGCCACGAAAAAGCCAATCCACAGCCCCACGGCCATCAGGACGGTTGCGAGGGCTGCAAACCAGGGCCACAGTTTCCCCGCCAGAAAATAGAAGTTCTGAGGGGCTGCGTATTTGAACCAGTGGATGCTGTTTGTTTTCATTCCAGGGAAATTTTCAAGGCAGCCGTTGTGGCAAAGGGTGCAAAAAACAGGGAAAGATCCAGCAGTGCCGCCAGCAGGGACAGATCTCCGCTGACGCCCAGGCCGGAGGCGTAG
>DMZZ01000324.1:0-3403 GCA_003484805.1 Comamonadaceae bacterium
CGGAGTCGGTCAGGTTCTTCGGGCAGCCGAGGCTGACGAAACCGACCTTGGGAATCTTGGCGGCGGAGGATGCTTCAGTCATCCTCGTATTGTCCCAGCATTGGGAAAACCCGGGTTATTAGCGCTTGAGCCCCATCACCCCGAGCATCTGCTCGGTCTGTTTCTGCATCTGTTCCTGCAGTTGGGTGAACATGGTGCGCGACTGGTCGGTGTAGTTGCCCATCATGCCCTGCACCATGGGCGACTGCGCCCCCATGAACTTGGCCCAGGCTTCCGGCGTCATGCCCTTGGACTGCTCGGCCAGCCGGGCCTGCATGTCGGTGAACATCTGCACGTTTTTGTCGAGGTAATTGCCCATGAAGCCCTGCATGGCATGGCCGTAGAAGCGGATGATATTGGCCAGCACCGCCTCGGTGAACATGGGGGCGCCACCGGCCTCTTCTTCCAGAATGATCTGCAGCAGGATGCTGCGGGTGATGTCCTCGCCTGTCTTGGCATCACGCACCACCAGGCTTTCGTTCGCCATGATCAATTGCTTGACCTCGGCCAGCGTGATGTAGGTCGATGTGTTGGTGTCGTAGAGGCGCCGGTTCGGGTATTTCTTGATGATCCGCGGGGCCGGTTTGGCGGCTGGCGCGGCGTTTTTTTCTTGCACTGCGGACTCCTCGGGCCGTCACGCCCATGTATTGCACTGCAACAGATTTTAGGTGAGCGCCTCCAATGTGCCTGCGCAGGATTACCCTGACGGAAACCGCCCGGCAACGGAGGGCGCGAAGGGGCAGACGGCGCTGCGACCGGGACGCATTGACACCCTTGAGCCACTGCCCCCCATGAACCAGAACCCCTTCAACCAATGGCTGAAAAGCGTGATCTACGACCAGTGGGTGGTGGGCCAGAGCGCCCGACTGCTGGGCACCCTGATCGGGGCCAAGTGAACAGAAGCATGTTTCCGTCCCGGAAACAAAAATGCCCACTTTTCAGTGGGCATTTCGCTGCAAACTCTGGTCAATGCTTGCAAAATTGGTAGGCGCGATTGGACTCGAACCAACGACCCCCACCATGTCAAGGTGGTGCTCTAACCAGCTGAGCTACGCGCCTGTGTATTCGAGAGATGAGATTGTAGCAGCAAAAAATGCGTCGTTTGGCTTCGTCCGAAAAATCCGTGCTTCCCGTCTTCAACGCCGACGCGCCGAACGCACTCCCGTCACCGAGGCCACGGTACCGAGCACCTTGTTCAGCCGCCCCGAATCGGCCACCTCCACGGTGAAGGTCATCCAGGCCGTGCCCTTGACCGACTGCGTCTGCACACCGATGACGTTCATCTTCTCCTTGGCGAACACTTCCGAGATGTCCCGCAACAACCCCTGGCGGTCGGCAGCCTCGATGGCCACATCCACTGGATAGACCGAAGCCGTGGCCGCCGCCTTGGAGGAACCCCATTCCACCTCGATCACACGTTCGGCGTTGCGGGCCGACATCTCGCGGAAGTTGCTGCAGTCTGCACGGTGGATGCTGACGCCCTTGCCGCGCGTGACGAAGCCCCGGATGTCATCGGGCGGCGCCGGCTTGCAGCACTTGGCCAGCTGCGTCATGAGCGAATCAACGCCCACCACCAGCACCCCCCCCTTGGGAGACTTGTCGGGAGCGCGGGGCTTCTTCAGCAGCAGGTAGTCATCGGGCTGCAGCACCGGCTCCGGCGGACGCAGCAAGGTTTCGATGTTGCGCAGCGAGAACTCGTCCTTGCCCACCACTTCGAACAGCGCATCGGCCGACTTGAACCCGAGCTGACTGGCCAGCTCTTCGAGCCGCATGGCGGTCTTGCCCTCGCGCTGCAGCAGCTTTTCGACGGCTTCACGCCCACGCGCCACGGTTTCATGCTGTGCCAGGGCATTGAACCAGGCCCGCGCCTTGGCGCGGGCGCGGTGGCTGGCGAGGTAGCCCAGCTCGGCATTGAGCCAGTCGCGCGAGGGGCCGCCTTCCTTGACGGTGGTGATCTCCACCGTCTGGCCGTTTTGCAGCGGGGTGTTGAGCGGCACCATGGCACCATCGACCCGCGCGCCCCGGCAGCGGTGGCCCACATTGGTGTGCACAGCGTAAGCAAAATCGACCGGCGTGGCGCCCTGGGGCAGCTCCACGATGGCCGCATTGGGTGTGAGCACGTAGATGCGGTCCTCGAACAGCCCGGCCTGCTGCGGCGTGCCTGCCAGATCGCGCTCCCAGGCCAGCAACTGGCGCAGCACGGCGATCTTGGCGTCGTAGTCACCACTGGCGGACACACCGGCGTAGCCCTTGCTGCCTGCCTCCTTGTAGGCCCAGTGTGCGGCCACACCGTGCTCGGCGTGCTCGTGCATGGCCTGCGTGCGGATCTGGATCTCGACGGCCTTGCCGGTCTCGTCGCGCACGATGGTGTGCAGCGACTGGTANNTGAACTGCGAGTGCACCCAGCTCAGCGCCGAGTAACAGTCCTTGACAGTGGGCACCAGCACACGCAGCGCGCGGATGTCGAATACCTGGTCGAAGTTGAGCGACTTGCCGCGCATCTTCTTGACGATGCTGTAGATATGCTTGGGCCGCCCGGTCACCGTGGCACTGATGCTGTGCGCGCGCAACTGCGTCTCCACGCGCTCGCGCANNGTCTCGGGCTCCAGAAAACGGAAGGCCAGGTCTTCCATCTCCCACTTGATCTGCCAGATGCCCAGCCGGTTGGCCAGCGGCGCAAACACCTGCAGCGCCTCGCGCGCGATGCCCGGTGACACGGGGCGCTTGCTGGCGGCGTAGTAGCGCAGCGTCTGCAGGCGCGAGGCCAGACGCAGCATGACCACGCGCAGATCGCGCGAGAAGGCCAGCAGCATCTTGCGCACGTTCTCGGTCTGCACGGCCGGGTCGTCCACCATCTGCCCGGAGGCCTGNNGCAAAGTTCTCGCCAAACGCCTTGGCGATCACCTCCTGCGGCTTGTTCAGGTGCCCGCAGGCGTGCACGAGGTAGCTGGCCGCCTGCATGGCCTCCGAGCCACCGATCACCTTGAGGATGGCGGCCACCGCATCGGCATGGGCCAGGGTGTTTTCACCCGAGTCGAGCTGCTCGCCCGCAATCANNNNGCGGCGTGGCGGCCACCGGTCGTGCCGGATGGCTTTTCATGCCGGCCCCTTGGTTTCCGCATCCAGAAGAAACGATTGCACGGCAGCCACCTGATCCGCCGCCACCAGGGTGGGCGCATGGCCCACGCCTTCGAACTCCACCAGCCGGGCCTTCGGGCCGCGCTGGCCCATGGCCTGCGCGGTCTGCCGAGAGAGCAGGTCCGATTGGGCGCCACGCAGCAGCAGCGTACGCGCCTGGATCTGGTCGTACAACTGCCACAGGGCGGCCTCGCCAGCGGCGGCCGATTCCTGTGTCAGGGCCCGG
>DMZZ01000147.1:0-3894 GCA_003484805.1 Comamonadaceae bacterium
GAGCATGTGCTGGGGCAGCGTGACCACTATCAGTTGCGCGGCATGTCCAAGGAAGACATCGAGCGCGCGGTGTTCTGGGACGCTGTCACGCTCGACGCCATGGCCAAATGGCGCAAGGTCCACATCCCGATCTTCATCGTCTTCGCGGTCCTGGCGCTGGGCCACATCATCAGCATCTTCCTGTTCTGGGGCTGGGCATGAGCCGCACACTGAAGTGGATCCTGGCCGTCAACCTGGCCGTGCTGGCCATTCTGGCGTTCGTCTATCCCCACCTGATGGTGGGCCCCGGCAAGCTGATTCCCGGTCATGCCAAGCTGGAAGCCGACTGTTTTGCCTGCCACTCCGCGTTCACCGGGGCCGAATCACAGCGCTGCACCACCTGCCACAAGCCGCAAGACATCGGCAAACTCACCACCGTGGGCTTGCCCATCGACAAGCCTCTGACGAAGACGCCGTTTCACCAAAAGCTCGTCAGCTCCGATTGCGTGGCCTGCCACAGCGATCACGCCGGCGTGAAACGCTTCCGCACCACGGGCCGGTTCAACCATCTCTTGCTGGAGAAGACCGCGCGCGCCGAGTGCCAGACCTGTCACAAGGCCCCCACGGACGACCTGCACCGGCAGGTCACGGGCCAATGCAGCCAATGCCACAGCCAGGACAAATGGACCCCCGCCACCTTTGACCACAGGAAGTATTTCGAACTCGACCGCGACCACAACGTCCAGTGCGTGACCTGCCACGTTCGCAACGATTACAGCCGCTACACCTGCTACGGCTGCCATGAGCATTCAGAACAAAAAATCCGCCGCGAACACATCGAGGAAGGCATCCGCGACTTCAACAACTGCGTGGAATGCCATCGGAACGCCGATGAGCACGATATCCGGGGCGACTTTGGCAAGGGCCGCGGCGAGGGCAAAGACCAAAAAGGCCGCAAGCGGGATAAGGACGACGATTGAGGATGGGGCAGAGCGCCCTCTCTGATCGCCTCAACGCCGCAGCCGGTACGGCTCCTCGAACTCGCGGAAATCTGCTTCGGCCAGCGCGCCGTCCATCCAGGCCTTGACCCCGGGCAGTGCGCGCACGCGCTGCACGTAGTCGGCAATGTGCTGCGGCACGGGCAGGCCGTAGCTGTGCAGGCGCATGCACACGGGCGCGTAGAAGGCGTCGGCGATCGTGAATGCGCCGAACAGCATCGGGCCACCATGCTGCTCGAGCAGGCCGCTCCACATCTCGACCAGGCGCTGCACATCGGCGCGGACGGCGGGTTTGTCGCGCCAGATCAGCGCACCCACCTCGGGCAGGTGGGCCTCGATGTTCATGGGGCAGGCACCGCGCTACGCGGTGAAGCCGCTGTGCATCTCGGCGCACACGCTGCGTCCGCGGGCGCGGGCGGTCTTGTCCTGGGGCCAGAGGTTCTTTTCCGGGTAGGTTTCGGCCAGGTATTCGGCGATGGCCAGGGTGTCCCAGATGGCCAGGTTGCCATCGACCAGCACGGGCACCTTGCCGGTGGGCGAGATGCCGGCGATCGTGGCCTTGAAGTGCGAGTCAGCGTCGAAGCTGTCGAAGCGCGCGAGCACTTCCTCGAACGGAATGCCCGCCTGGCGCAGCAGCACCCAGGGGCGCATGGACCAGGAGGAGTAGTTCTTGTTGCCGATGTAGAGCTGGGGCATGGTTCACCTGCTGAAGAAAAGGGGCCGCGAAAGAGCGGCCCATTGTGCGGCAAGGTGTGAAGGGCGCTGAAAGCGGCAATCCCATGCCGCTGACCCGGCCAGGGTTTTCAGCCCAGGCGTGGCGTGGCCCGCTCGATGATGGCGGCCACATCGACGCCGCGCGGCAGCGCGCCGTAGTTAAAGCTGCCCTCGGGCGCCAAGCGCGAGGTACAGAACGCGTCGGCCACGAAGGCCGGAGCACCACGCACCAGCAGCGAGGCCTGCAACGCCAGCGCCATGCGTTCGACCACATGGCGGGCGCGGTATGGCAGGTCGGTGGTGTCGGCAAATTCTTTGCCCAGGCCCTGCACATGCTGGTCGAGCAGGCGGTTCTGGCCCTGCGTGGTGCGCAGTTCGGCGAAGAAGGCGTCCACCACCTCGGGCGTCTTGCCCATCGCGCGCAGCACGTCCAGGCACTGGATGTTGCCGCTGCCTTCCCAGATGGCGTTGACCGGTGCCTCGCGGTACAGGCGCGGGAACATGCTGTCTTCCATCACGCCGCTGCCGCCGATGCATTCCATGGCCTCGTAGGCGTGGCCCGGCGTGCGCTTGCAGATCCAGTATTTGCCCACGGCGGTCACCAGGCGCACGAGCAGGTCCTCGTGGCGATCATCGCGGTGGTCCAGCGCCCGCGCCACGCGTATCGACAGTGTCATCGCGGCCTCGCTCTCCAGCGCCAGATCGGCCAGCACGTTCTGCATCAGCGGCTGCTGGTTGAGGCGTGCGCCAAAGGCGCTGCGGTGCGCGCAATGGTGCAGCGCCTGCGACAGCGCCATGCGCATGCCAGCACTCGACCCCACCATGCAGTCAAAGCGCGTCATGGCCACCATCTCGATGATGTTGCGCACGCCGCGCCCTTCCTCGCCCACCATCCAGGCCAGCGCGCCGCGCAGTTCGGTCTCGCTCGATGCGTTGGAGGCGTTGCCCATCTTCTTCTTCAGGCGCAGCACCTGGAACGGGTTCTTCGTGCCGTCCGGGCGCCAGCGCGGCAGCAGAAAGCACGACAGGCCCTTGTCGGTGTGCGCCAGCACCAGGAAGGCGTCGCACATGGGCGCCGAAACAAAGTACTTGTGGCCCACCAGCTCATACGCCTGACCGGGGCCGCCCTGGCCCACGGGGTAGGCGCGCGTGCTGTTGGCCTGCACGTCGGAGCCGCCCTGCTTTTCGGTCATGGCCATGCCGATGGTCACGCCCTGCTTTTGCTCCACCGGCACGTTGCGCGGGTCGTAGACGCGGGCGGTAATTTTGGGTTCCCACAGCGCCGCCAGGTCGCTCTGCAGGCGCAGCGCGGGGATGGCGGCAAACGTCATGGTGATGGGGCAGCCATGGCCGGCTTCCACCTGGGTGTGCAGGTAGTTGCCTGCGGCGCGCGCCACATGGGCGCCGTCTTTAGGGTGGGTCCAAGGGGAGGAGTGCAGGCCGTGCTCGATGGCCGTGCCCATGCAGCGGTGGTAGGCGGGGTGAAACTTCACCAGGTCGATGCGGTGGCCAAAACGGTCGTGTGTTTCCAGCTCGGGCTGGTGTTTGTTGGCGAGCATGCCCTGCTCCAGGTACTCGGCCGAGCCGGTGAGCTGGCCGAAGCGCTGCAGGTCGGCGTCGGCCCAGGCGGCGCCCTCGCGTTGCACGGCTTGGCGCAGGGCAATGTCCTGCGCGTACATGTTGTAGCCGGCGAGTTCGCACGAGACGTTCTCCACGTCATGCGTCTCGGCCAGGTAGCGGGTGTGCAAAGCGGTGTCGTTCAGGGCGTTCATGGCNNCGGGGGCGGGCAGGGTGTCGTAAAAACGGGTCCAGATGGCGCGGCCTGCCGCATCGAAGGCGTGCACGCTGTCGATGAAGGACTGGCGCAGCGGTGCGTCCACCATGGGCTCGGGCAGCAGCGGGTCGTACACCAGCTGGCGGATGGCCGCGCCACCCAGAAAGAACGATTCGCGCGCTGCCTGGTCGATGGGCAGGCGTGCCGCGCCGTCCAGCCAGTGTTGCAGTCGCTCCTGCGTGGCGCGGTAGCCCTGGTTGAGGGCGACGCCATCCCACAGCGCATCCACGGCGGCTTCGGTCGCCGCGTCGAGCGACGTGCAGCCGCAGACCACGGCCTGTGCTTCCAGGCCCAGCGCATGCAGGCGCGTGCGGATGGCGGCAATGTCCACCTCGATGTTGTCGGGCCGCAGCCAGAAGTCGCGCTGCA